>NZ_JBEOPT010000010.1:0-226455 GCF_040310325.1 Pseudomonas sp. HY7a-MNA-CIBAN-0227
GAGGACTACCTCAAGTTCATCGCTAACCGTCGCCTGTCGCAGATTGGCTTGAAGGAAGAGTATCCAGGGACCACGAATCCATTCCCATGGATGAGCGAGATCATGGACTTGAAGAAAGAGAAGAATTTCTTTGAGACTCGGGTTATTGAGTATCAGACAGGTGGTGCGCTTAGCTGGGATTGATTCCTAAGCCAATTAGCACTTGCCGGATTTGAGCTAATAGCTATCACGATCTAAAGAAGCCCTGACTAGCTCAGGGCTTTTTTGTATTCGCTGAACGCAAAAAATCCTACAAGGACGTAGGAAATTTCGTAGACGTGATAATGGCCGCTCAGTATCGTCCGAGGGTTTTCTACCCTCGGCGACTGTATGGATACGCAAAAAGGTAATGCAGGCTGGAGTGACGCGGAGCTTGAAGCTTCGGTCGATGCCTATTTGAAAATGTTGAAGCTTGAGCAGAGTGGCCAGGCGTTCAAAAAACCGGTGGAGAACCGTTTGTTACGCGAAGGGCCGTTGAGCCTGCGTAGCGCTTCGTCTATTGAGTACCGCATGCAGAATATTTCTGCGGTGATTCAGCTGTTGGGTTGGCAACCCATCAAAGGTTACGTGCCAGCTAAAAACGTTGGCGTCGGTGTGAGTGCTCGTATTCGCGCGGTGCTGGAAGCTAAAGCTGTTTTGGATGCAGAGACTTATGTCGCTACAGCCGATGAAGCGGAGCTTGAGGCGCGTGCCGCCACGTTGCAGAAACTGGCGATTACCGCAGAGCCACAAGGGATAGTGAACCCGCAGCAGGTCAGTACTACCAGCACTTCTTATGTGCGGGCCCCTCAGGTGCGAGCTTGGGTTCGACAAAAAGCAAAGGGCATTTGCGAAGGCTGTGGTGAACCGGCGCCGTTCACAGGACATGACGGCACGCCGTTTCTTGAAGTGCACCATGTTAAGTTTCTAGCTCAGGACGGTTCGGACCGGACCAGTAACGCAGTGGCACTGTGCCCGAACTGCCATCAACGTTGCCACCGGTCGAGTGATCGACACGTTTTTACAGCAGAGTTGTATTTGAAAATCGCGAGATTGCGGGAAGAGTAAACTCCGGCAGTTATAGAACATGTATTTCGAAAACCCGCTCCACAAAATCGAGACCATCCCGTGAACCCAGACATGCTCGAATCCGGTCCATTAGGCGCCAAGGTGCTGTCGGTCTTTGACTTCGACGGCACCCTGACCCACCACGACAGTTTTGTGCCCTTCCTGAAGTTTGCTTTTGGCAAGTGGGAGTTCAGCCGGAGAATGCTGAAACTGGCCGTGCCTGGTGTGCGGTTCCTGCTGCGCCAGATCAGTCGTGATGAGCTCAAGGCGCAACTGATCCGCACGTTTATGACCGGAGTGGAGAAAGCGTGGGTACAGCAGAAGGCCGAGGAGTACTGCCAGGCGAACTGGGCGCGATTGATGCGTCCGGCGGGCGTGCAATCGGTTGAGGATGAGATTGGGTCTGGGGCGGTGGTGACGTTGTGTTCCGCTTCGCCGGCGTTGGTGTTGCAGCCTTTTGCAGATCGGCTTGGGATCAAGTTGATTGGGACGGAGCTTGAAGTGGTGGATGGCGTGCTGACGGGGCGGCTCACGGGTAATAACTGTCGGTGTGAGAATAAGGTGCTTCGACTTGAGGCCGTTTATGGGGATCTGGGTGAGTATCGGCTCAGGGCTTGGGGCGATACTCGCGGGGATCGGGAGTTATTGGCGGCGGCGCAGGATGCGCATTTTCGGCACTTTCATTCGGCCAGGCGGCGGGGGCGGCAGCGCTGATGCCATCGCAGCCTCGCTAAAGCTCGACCCACATTGAATTTCCTTCGCGGCTGATATTTGGGCAATATCCCGCTATTAATAGCGAAATATCTCACGGACCCGAGCCCATGAAATTCGATACGGCCTACTGCCTGAGTCTCGACGAAAAGGTGTCGATCTACGACGTTCGGGATCTGAATTTCGATGAAACCGCCGCCTTTGATTCGGACAAGGACAGTTTCCTCTGCCCTAACGATGAATGCCGGGCGGCGTTTGCGGCGGGCAACGCGCTGGGCACATTCAACGCGAAGAACGTCAACTACCTGCGCACGCCCCACTTCAAAAACATCCCCAGCACCCGTCACATTGACGGCTGTCGCTACGCCAGTCACAGGGCAGCAACCGGCGAAGCCGAGGATGCACGCGAGGAAAACTTCCCGTCAGAGTTTGTCCTGGCCCGCCGTCAGTACGAGCGCAAAACGCCAGTGGTCGGAACCGAGGGCGCTGCTCTGCAGGCCCCAGTGGAAACACCCTTAAACCGCAACACCGAATCCCACAGTTCCAGCGACACCACGCCAGAAAAGACCAGCGTCTTCGCCCACCCGGTGGAATGCTACGTCTCCAACATCGACGACAAGGACAAGCTCAAGGGCATGCCGCTGAAGATCGGCGAGCACAGCGCGACTTACTGGACGTTTTTCAAGAAGATCGAATACCTGCAGGACAACAAGGGGCTGATCTACTGGGGACGAATCAAGGAGATCAAGGATTACCAACGCAGCTTTCGCATCGACTTCGAAAAGAAGGTCTGGCTCGACAAGAAGCCCTACTCAGTCAACGTCTACCTGAACAAGGCGCTCATCGAAAACTACCGCAAGCGCAAGGCGTTCCTGGAGCAGATCAAGGCGGCGGTGGACAGTGAGCGGGCGTTGTATTGCTTCTTCTATGGGGTTACGCCGGAGTTGAAACAGGTCCCGAGCAAGAAAGACCCCGAGCAGACGTTCGGGGTGTTCAGTGCCGATATTCAGAACCTGGATCACCTGATTATTCGGGAAGCGCTGGGACTGGAAGAAAAATAAAAAAATCGCACGCAGCTTTAGAACAGTTGAAGGCTAACATCGCAGTAGTCATGAAAAGGTTTGTATTGAAAACCTGGAAGTGGCGGAATAGAGCAGCGCAGACCCAGAGAAAAATCCAGTTGATGAGCGGTCAAAACAACTGTACAAAAACACAGTATAGTTTGTCCTCCCCCGTCGGACTCCTGGAGAAAGCCCATGTCCTCTCTGGCAATGAGCAGCACCGTAGATCAACAAATCGTCCTCCATCAATTCACCCCACGGCACAGCGTCCAGGCCCGCGCGATGCTGGGCTGGAGCCGGGAAGACTTCTCCCGTGAAGCCTTGGTGGAGGTAGACGCGATTCAACACTTTGAAAGCCATGGCGAGGTCGATGACAAGACCCGCCTCACCCTGGGGTTTCGCCTGGAGGCTGAGGGGCTCGTGTTTTTCCCGGGGTTCGCGCCGGGCTGGGGAATGAGTGTGCGGCGCCCCACTGCCGTGATGGCTACTGCCGAGACTGCCCCAAGAGGCATCATCTCGCGGATTCTGGGCTCAGCACCTGCATCAACTGCCCCAGCAACGCCTCAACCGAATGGTGCGTAGAGTCCAGTCGAATCAGCGGGCAACCGAGTTCCTTCATCCAGGCTCCATGCCGGCGCAGGCTGTGGAGGCTATAGCTATGATGGCCGTCGTCGTAACGGGCGGCCAAGGCCGGGAAGGCGGTGCTTTTTTCGTAACGACTCAAGCATCCGGAAGGGTACTTTGCCGTAACGCCTGCTGATAACCCCGTACCAGTGCCTACAAAAAGCCCTTTTGCCAAAGCGGCCCTCAAGCCAGCCCGCGCCTCAACCCAAGGCGTGTTCTTCAACCCCATCAGGCTCGACATCCAGCCACCAGGCTCGTCCCCGATCAGGTTGCGTCAGCATGAATGCCTGGCCCATGGGCGGCGTGGCAATCGACACATTACGCTCCCAGGCCAGCACCATGATGCGATCAAAGGGTTCGTGCCAAGCGTGAAATGCCAGGTCGAAGGTGCCGTTGTGGATCGGCAGCAACCAGCGACCCTTGAGGTCAATGTGAGCCTGCAAGGTTTGCTCTGGTTGCATATGAACATGGGGCCAGTCGACGTTGTAGGCACCGGTTTCCATCAGGGTCAGGTCAAACGGCCCGTACTGCTCGCCGATGTGCTTGAAACCGTCGAAATAGCCGGTATCGCCACTGAAGAAGATCCGCCGCGCATCATCGATGATCACCCACGAGGCCCACAGTGTTTGGTTGCCATCGAACAGGCTGCGGCCGGAAAAATGCTGGGCCGGGGTGGCGACAAAACGAATGCCGTCGACCTCGGTGCCTTGCCACCAATCCAGTTGCCGGACTTTACTGGCGTCCACGCCCCACTTGATCAGAGTGTCGCCAACACCCAGCGGCGCCAGAAAGTAGCGAGTCTTGTCCGCTAGTTGCACCACGGCCTGGCGGTCCAGATGGTCGTAATGATTGTGGGAAAGAATTACTGCTTCAATCGGCGGCAGCTCATCAAGGCTGATGGGCGGTTGGTGGAAACGCTTGGGGCCGGCCCAGCTGAAGGGCGAGGCGCGCTCGGCGAACACGGGGTCGGTAAGCCAGAACTTGCCGCGCATTTTCAACAGGACCGTGGAGTGACCCAGGCGAAACACGCTATGGTCGGGGGCGGCGAATAGCTGCTCGCGGGTCAGGCGTTGCACCGCAATCCCGCCCACAGGGCGGGTACTGCGGGGTTTGTGGAAGAGCATTTTCCAGAAAATCCGTAAAGTCTTGCCAAAACCCGCGTGCTGCACGCAAGCGTGATTGCTGAAGTGACCTTCCTGCTGTTTGGAAGATTTCAGCGTAGAAGATGAAATAAGACGGGGCGATATCGTGGCCATTACGAGGTGACTCCGAAGCGTGCCAGTAACTACACTGCACAGTGTAGTTTCAAGGTTGCTACAAAACCCGGAACAAGTAAACTACCGAGTGTAATTTTCTCCACAGAGCCGAAATCCCCTCATGACTGCACCCCAGCGCCTCACCGACCGTAAACGCGAAGCCATCGTGGCGGCTGCCATCGCCGAGTTTCGCGACAACGGTTTCGAGGTCACCAGCATGGACAAGATCGCCGCCACGGCCGGTGTGTCCAAGCGTACGGTGTACAACCATTTCCCCAGCAAGGAAGAATTGTTCACCGAGATCCTGCATCAACTGTGGGCCAGCAGCGTGGCGCAACTGGACGTCAGCTACAGCAGCGAACACCCCTTGCGCGACCAATTGCGGGTGTTGCTGCAAGCCAAGATGAAGATGATGTCGGACGCCAATTTCCTCGACCTGGCGCGGGTGGCAATTGCCGCCACTATCCACTCACCGGAGCGAGCCCAAGATATTGTCAACCGCCTGAGCGAGCGGGAAGAAGGTTTCACCCTGTGGGTCCGAGCCGCACAAGAGGATGGCCGGCTCAAGGCAGTCGACTCGTGCTTCGCCGCTCATCAGGTGCAAAGCCTGCTCAAGGCTTTCGCCTTCTGGCCGCAAATCACCCTCGGCCAGCCCACCCTGGATGCAGCCACTCAGGCCAGCGTCATCGAGTCGGCCATGGATCTGTTTCTGGCTGGCTACGAGATCACCGACCGCCGTTAAGCCGCTTCCTCGCAAACGGCCCCAGCCGATCCTGTCGCCTGCGCGACATCAGCAGGTCGTTTTTGCCTAACCCCCCCGGTTTGTGCGCAAATGGCCTAGAAGGACACTGATTATTCCTGCGCGAATCGCTGACAATATTCGCCTATCATCTGGCATATATGGCCTTTCGATAATGTGCGCCTTCGTGTTCGCCAAAAAAAAAGAAAACCCTGACGCAGGAATCTATGGAAAACCTACGAGGCAAAGGGCTGTCATTTGCCAGACGCATTTATCGGCCAAGGATTATCGGGCTGGGCATTGGCAGCATCTGTGTGCTTGCCGCCCTGTACCCGCTGCCGATGCCGAGTTGGGTCTGGGGCTTGTGGCTGTTCAACGCCTTTATCTGGCCGCACCTGGCGTATCAGCTGTCGAGCCATTCGCCGTTTCCCTACCAGGCAGAGCGGCGCAACCTGCTCTATGACTCGCTGTCGGGCGGATTTTGGGCGGCGGCAACCCAATTCACACCACTGACCGCGGTGACCATCCTCGCGATGATGACCATGCACAACGTCGCGGCGGGCGGCAAGCAACTGATGATTCGGGGTGCCCTCGCGCAATTGGTGGGTATCGCGCTGGCCTGGCTGGTGTTCGGGCCTTCGTTCAACCCCAATGTAAGCCTGATCCAGGTGTATGCCTGCCTGCCGATGTTGACCCTCTACCCGGTAGCCATCGGCATGGCCAGTTACCGTCTGGCCATCAAGCTGTCCGAACACAAGCGAGCCTTGAGCGCCCTCGGCCGTACCGACAGCCTGACCGGCCTGCTCAATCACGGCTCCTGGAAGGACCTGCTGCAACTGAAGTTTCACAAGTGTCAGCAGCAACAAACCCAAGCTACCATCGCCCTGATCGACATCGATCACTTCAAGAAAATTAACGACGCCTACGGCCACATCGTCGGCGACCGGGTGCTGCGGCAACTGAGTAAGGAACTGCGGCGCAGCGTGCGGGAAAACGACCTGACGGGGCGTTATGGAGGAGATGAGTTCTGTGTGATTCTTCCAGACGTGTCCCAGGAGCAGGCTAGCTATGTGATGGAGCGTTTGCGGGAAATGTTCAGCCGTTACCGCGACCCGCAAGCCCCTGAGCTACGGGTCAGCCTGAGCATCGGCCTGGCCTCCTACCAACCGCAATTCACCCAGGCCCACATGTGGCTCAATGCTGCTGACAAAGCGCTGTATGCCGCTAAAGGCACGGGGCGCAACCGCGTTGCTGTCGCAGAAAGCGTGATTGCCCGTTCTGCCTGAACATACGCTGATAACAGGTGCGAGCGGCGGGCCTGTAACACCCTTCGCCCCTGTCACGGCCTTCGAGGGCAACAGCGGGGATTTTCACGTGTTCGACAGGGTCATCGGTCTATAGTGGATCACTGTCTTATGCCGATGATCCGAGCCCGCCATGACCCCAGATAAACCTCAAGCCAAAGTCGATCACCTGCGTTTCCATCGCGCCCACGCTCACCTGGAGCCGACCTTTGGTAACGACACCTTCGCCCTGAAAGCCGAAGCCTTTGCGCGCTTCTTTGGCACGCCGACCTTCCTCGGTGCGCAAACGGCGATTGTGGTGCTGTGGGTGGTACTCAACGGGACAGGCGTCACCCACTTTGACGTCTACCCATTCATCCTTCTCAACCTAGCGTTCAGCCTGCAATCGGCCTATGCCGCTCCGCTGATTCTACTGGCCCAAACGCGCCAGGCCGCCCGGGACAAAGCCCAGTCCGACGCCGATGCGCAACACCGCGAAGCCCTGGCCGTAGCCAATACCGAGCGCCAAGCCCAGGCCGCCCAGAACACCGCGCAACTTCTGGAGTTGCTGGAGCAGAACACCCGGCTGACGGAGATGACCAAACAGCTGACCGAACGCATCGAAAGCCTGACCAGCGAGATGCATCAGCAGTTTGTGCGCAAACCTTAGCCCCCAGGCAACCGCACATGCTGGCCCAACTCATCGAATAAGGTCACCACTGAGCGCAGTGCTCGGCAGTCAGGCCGGGTCAGCAACCACAGGGCCGTGTCATGTCCGACGAGCGCCGGCCCCAGGGGTTGTAAGCCGTGATGCTCACCCAAGAGAAAATCCGGCAACGCCGCTACGCCCAACCCGGCGCGCACCAACTCAGTGACTGAAAGCATGCTGTTGCAGCGGTAGCTTGGCAGCACTCCCGGCAAGTGCTGGCGGCGCCAGGCCACCGTCGGGTGATCGGGCAAAAAGTCATCCGGCGCGATCCAGGCCAGGACCGCCAGGTCATGCCCGTCATGCTGCTGCCCGTAACTGGCGCTGGCACAGACCCGATAAGCGACCGTCCCCAGGCAACGGCCCACCAAATGCTCCGGTGGGGCCTTGGTCAACCGCAGGGCAATGTCAGCGTCGCGGCGGCTGAGGTTGGCGAAGTCATTGGATGTGCTCAACTCCAGGGTCAACGCCGGGTACCGGGGCATGAATTGCGCCAGGGCCGGCAGCAACAAGCCTTGCAACACCGAGTCGGTGCAGGTCAGGCGCACCGTACCGCTGATCACCTCACCGCCCTGCTCCACGCCGATGCGCGCGGCTTCCAGAGCCTGCTCCGCGCGTTCGGCCTGCTCGGCGAGAGCGGTGGCCAAGGTGGTGGGCAAGTAGCCAGCGCGGCTTTTTTCAAACAAGGCCTGGCCCAGCGCCGCTTCCAGGCGCCGCACCGCCCGGAACACCGTGGATACATCGACTCGCAGCAACGCCGCCGCCCGCGCCAGGGTGCCGCCGCGCACCAGGGCGAGAATCAACGAGAGGTCGGGGTAGTCGATTCGATAGTGCGCAGCTGCATTGAGCATGTGTAATAACGCCAATATTGATTGCGTGAACGCCAATCTATAGTGGCCACTAGGACTCAACAAGCCAAGGAATACAACCGATGACTAAAACCTCCGTGCACCTGGCCCTGATCGGTGACTACGACCCGCAGGTCACTGCGCACCAGGCCATCCCCGTGGCCCTGCAACTGGCTGGCGATGCTTTGGGGCTGACCGTGGATTTCGACTGGTTGGCTACCGACACCATCAACTCCATTGAACAGTTACAGCACTTCGACGGATTCTGGTGTGTCCCCGCCAGCCCCTATCGGGACTTGGATGGCGCGCTCCTGGCGATCCGTTATGCCCGCGAACAGCAGCGCCCCTTCCTCGGCACCTGCGGCGGTTTTCAACATGGCGTGCTGGAATACGCCCGCAATGTGTTGGGCTGGGCCGATGCCGAACATGGTGAACTAGCGCCGGATTCGCCTCGCGCGGTGCTATCGCCACTGAGTTGCACACTGGTGGAGACGACCGACAGCATCCATCTACTGGAAGGCTCGCGTACTGCCAACGCCTATGGCAGCCAAGACATCAGCGAAGGCTACCGCTGCCGCTACGGCGTCAATCCCGACTTCGCTAACGCCCTACTGAGCGGTGCCCTGCGTGCCACCGGCCATGACTCTACTGGCGATTTACGAGTGGTGGAACTCGATGATCATCCGTTTTATGTCGCGACGCTGTTCCAGCCGGAACGGGCTGCCTTGAAAGGCATCGTCCCACCGTTGGTCAAGGCATTGCTCAGGGCCTCGGCATGATCGCCCAAACACCGGCCCCGCCCTACTACGCGGTGATTTTCAGCTCACTGCGCACCGAGGTGGATCAAGGCTACAGTGAAGCCGCCGAGCGCATGCTGGAACTAGCCCACGAACAGCCAGGCTTTCTCGGCGTTGAGTCGGCCCGAGGTGAGGATGGCTTGGGGATTACCGTGTCCTACTGGAGCAGCGAGGCAGCAATCCTCGCCTGGAAGCAGCATGGCGAACACCGTGAAGTGCGTGAACAAGGCCGGTCCACCTGGTACTCGGCGTTTCATACGCGGGTATGCAAGGTGGAGCGCGCCTATGCGTTCGCTTAACTGACCAGACTGCGCACCGCACTGATCTGCGCGATTTCCACCCGGCGCATGTACACATGCAGCGGTTCGGTGATGTTGATGCGGTCGTCGATGTTCTGGTCCAGCAGCAACTGAATGTGCTCACGGGACAGGGTCATGGTCTGCTCATCAACAGGCAGCCAGACAAACTCACTGGTGGGGATGATGCCGTCGTCGGCGACGTCCATGCCGAAGGAATCTTCGCTGAAACGCACGATGTAATGGCCGGTCTTGCGGTTCAGGCCAACAAAGCCGTTGAGTTGGTCGGCTGCCTGGCAGATAAGCTCGGACGTGATGCGCATGGTAAACCTCACTGAAAAGTCCCACAGGGGAAGTGAACGATGGTTTACACACGAGGCAAGAAAAGAAGGCAATGCAGGTTTCCCTCTAGTGGGGAAACTCGGGCCAAGAGTACTGCAAAGCACGGCACAAAAGCGCAGAAAAATGGCCCATGCGCACGTTAATGTCGGTTTGGTGATAGCGCGTTTTGCATTCAATTGTTAAAAAGGAAGCCTTCTTGAAGCTACCTCCACGAAAGGACCTCGCATATGCCTGTCACGTTTACCAAGAGTGCCCTGCTGCTCGCTCTGATG
Source organism: Pseudomonas sp. HY7a-MNA-CIBAN-0227 (assembly GCF_040310325.1). Classification (NCBI taxonomy): domain Bacteria; kingdom Pseudomonadati; phylum Pseudomonadota; class Gammaproteobacteria; order Pseudomonadales; family Pseudomonadaceae; genus Pseudomonas; species Pseudomonas sp. HY7a-MNA-CIBAN-0227. The sequence continues at coordinate 10,022 of NZ_JBEOPT010000010.1, forward strand.
CTGGGCCTTGGCCACGCACAGGCTGCCAGCCCGATCAGCTCGACTGAACTGGCAACCAAGGAAGGCATTCCCCATCCTGCGGTCATTGCTCATCGAGGCGCGTCCTTTGATGCTCCGGAGTCCACCGCCGCGGCCTATAAAGTGGCCCGTGACCTGGGTGCCGACTACCTGGAACTGGACCTGCAACGTAGCAAGGACGGCGTGCTGTTCGCCCTGCACGACAACAACCTGCAACGCACCACCGACGTCGCCACCCAATTCCCTGAGCGCAAGGACAGCCCGGCCAACGAGTTCACCATGGCCGAGCTGAAAACCCTGGACGCCGGCAGTTGGTTCAACACCGTTTACCCGGATCGCGCACGGCCAGGGTTCGTCGGGCTGAAAATTCTTACCCTTGATGAAATCATCAAAATTGCAGAAAGCAACCCGCAACATAAACCAGGCTTGTACATCGAAACCAAAGAGCCGAAGCAGTTTCCGGGGATCGAGGGTGACCTGAAAAACAAGCTATTGGACAAAGGTTGGCTGAGTTCTACCGGTTCCAACCAAGCCCAGAAGGTCATTGGGGTCGGCCAAGGCAAGGGCCGCGTGGTGCTGCAAACCTTCGAGAAGGACAGCCTCAAGGAGCTGCAGAAGGAAATGCCTAACACGCCAAAAATCCTTCTGCTGTGGGTGGGTGAAGGCAGCATTGAACCCAAGTCCAAAGTGACCTTCGCCGAATCCGGCGAGACCACTAAAGCCGCCTACTACGCCAAGCAGGAACCCAAGGACAACGCCGAGTTCGAAAAATGGATCGACGAGGCCAAGAGCCTTGGCGCCATCGGCACCGGCCCATCGGCCCTGCTGACCAACAGTGGTGACCAAAGCTATTCGGATCTGGTCCAGCCATGGATGAACCAGATGACCCACGACAAGGGCCTTCTGGTGCACGTCTACACTGTCGACGAGCCGGTGGACTTCAAGAAAGTGATGGACGCCGGTGTCGATGGCATCTTCACTAACCGCGCCGCCGAACTGCTCAAGTACTACAATCGCGCGCCAGCTTCGAGCGTGTCGAACCTGCTGGAGGACAATGGTTACTGAGTGGCCCGCCCCAAAAAAACGAGTGGTCAGGTCACCTGTGGCTGGGCCGTTTTAGGCCCAGAAGCTGCAGCAAGTCCTGACCACTGCCGAACCCTCCCTTGAAACCCTGGACAACGCGCGAGTCGAGCGCGCCCCACAGGATAAAGGGCGCCAACCCCGCCGTTGCCTCCAGCATCTGGTGCAACGGATGTAAGGGCCCCTCGCTTTTGCAAAATCGCTTCAAACAAGATGAAAAAAAGCGCGGTCGTAGGAGCTGAGCGCAACCAGGTTGTTGGCTTGAAGTGCGTGCATGGTGCCGCATAATTTGGCGCCTTTTGAGTAATCTCCTCATTTCAATTGGGCATTGAAGTCTGAGTGTTTACGGATCGCGTATTTAGTTAAACGGCAATGGCATCCGACTGTTATTGGCTGCGTCCCGACAGGTCAGCCCCCTTGGGTAGTAATGACTGATCAAACTGTTGATGTTTTCGTTACTGCCGCGCTGCGGGTTGTGCGGATCGCAGAAGTAGGTCGTTATGCCGGTTTTCTGGGTGATCTCGGCGTGTCGCGCCATCTCCCTACCCTGGTCGTAGGTCGCGCTCTTGCGCATTGCCAGCAGCATGCCGTTAAGCGCTGCACGGAAGCCCTCCGTCGACGAAGTTGCCGTCGCGTCAATCATTTTTACCAGCATAAGGTGGCCACTGGTCCGCCCAGTAACGTGCCTATAGAAGAGGCGTTGCCTTAATCAGGTCGCACACTCCCAGTGATCAGGCATCAGCCGGCCTTCGATCTCCGGTGGGCGCACGTGGGTGCTGACCATATCGGGGATACGGCGACGCCAATCCATGCCGCCAGAGCGCGGCTATCGCGTCGTCTTGCTTTGGCGGAGGCAGATAATCAGCACCTTACCCAGTTCGCCGACCGGCAAGGCGTGTCTGCCGGACTCTTACGCTTAACCAAAGTTAGATTTTTTATCCCGGATTTTTATTCGTAATTCAGAAACAACGAGCCCGCATCCTCATGAAAGTGAGGTGCGGGCTCTTCACTGGCCAGATCTGTAATCAGAAACGCATGCCTTGAAACGGATTCCAGCTTTGTTCGCCTTTCACTTCTTTTAGATAGTAGGAGTAATTGGCCGTGAGCGCATAAGTCAGGGAAACCGCGATATTCAGACCTGTGTTCAACGGCCGAGGAAAGTCCATACTAAAGATCGAAAAAATCACACTGAGCACGACGTTAATTGCAAGAATGATACCCAACATGGCAAGATTTTTCTTCCAGAGGCCCAAGACGAATAGGTAGATAGGGCCGAAGAAAAATGCAATCAAGTTGGCGTTAATACGCATTTTTTTCTTGACGCCAGACTGCATTTTGATTGCCTCCTTGTATCGTGGATCGCTCGGCGAACCATAACTGTCAAAAAAATTAAAGCGTTCCTACCATTTTGCGTTGTATTTACCGGTGCTTTGCACTTGTTCATTTGTATTCATTTTTGCGGCTCCTGATGATAATCAATTTTTTACAGGCCATCACTTAAATAGATATAGGAAATACTCTGAATAAATGATGAGACTTTCCCAAAGTTAAAAGCCTGGCGATGCTGACGCCTCATCAAACACCTTAACTTCGTCAAGTATTGATTTTCTTCGGCAACATTTAACTTTCAGCCTCTCCTCTGGGACTGCTAGCGATCAGACTGGCACCACAGGCGGTTTTCATTCCGTGCAGCGCCACGGGAATACCGCCAACATCCAGCAAGGTGCTGCCCTGCGAAATCGGAAACACGCCTTTGCATAAAGGGCATACAACCTTATGCCCTACACCCGCCATGGGCTTGCCGTTCAAGTCGGTTTGAGGAAATGCTTCAATCACTATTCCACCGTGGGTGGTGGAGTCGCCAAGCCGAATGATGTCCATGGCTGTGTCAGTCCTGTGTGTTCCAAAAGGTCGGACGCGTGCCGCCCGGGTGATGTCGGGTTTGGGCCGAGGTTTACAGATCATCCATCCAGTCGACCTTGGGTTTCAGGCTGGCGACGAACTCTTCGATGGCGTAATCGCCGTTTTCGAATTTCGCCAACGAAGGTGCTGGCCGCGGGCTTGTAGTTGCGGGCGCGGGGGGCACTTCATTGCTGCTGGCGGTTTGCGGCATCAGGCTAACGCCGAACTTATTACCTACAGGTTTCTTGCCTGGTGTGGGTGAGGTGATAGTGATGATCGTGGCCTGGTCCTGGCGGCGTAGAGGGATGACTACGCTAGTATCGGCGTTCTGGTAACTGGCCATGGTAGCCAGGGCAATGCCGACAAAGGGTGACGCGGCGCCGGTATCGCCCAGGCGCTGGGTCAGATCATAGCTTTCGCGGGAGTCGAGCAGGTCGAGTGAGCTGTGGGCTGCGGCGAGAGCCGGGACCAATTCGGCCAGTGGCGTGCTATTCAAGCCTGCGTCGTAGAACACGCGTGCCGGTGTGGGGGCAATTCCGTCAGTGGCTTTTTTCCAGCCGCTGGCCAGTTGTGCGCTCAGGGCGTCACGTTTTAGACGCTCGCCATTGTCTGGACGTTGCAGGGATACGGTGACGGGCCGATGGATCTTGGCCAGCACCGGTAGCGCATCCCATTGTTCAAACGCTCGTTGCGTCCAGGGCTGCGGGATGAACTCGGATGGCTGGAACTCCACGGGTGGTTTGCGCCAACCCCAGCCGGTAAATTCGGGGTCGATTTTGTTGTCGTTGACCTTGGCGTACTGTGCGTAATAACGCAGCCATTCGACACGTTCGGGGCGGGCGACGACTAGAGCGACCATGGTGTCGGTGAGTTTGTCGGGTTGGCGTGGGCCGGCGACAGCACCGAGTGACTTAAGAGAAGTATCTCTACTCGATAAAGCGCCTGCCATATTGATGCCTTCGACGTTGTAAATCAGGACGGCAGGCAGGTCTGGGTTGTGCTCGAACAGTTGGAAGATGTTTTCAATGAGGCCTTCGGGTGTGTCGTTACAAACAACACCATCTTTTACATTACTTATGCGATGCCAGTGAAGACCAGCATCAGTACGAAAGCTATTGACCATACTCGTCAACATTTCGCGTGTTTGTTCAGGCGCGAAACGCAAGTTCGGTGTATTGGCGTTCCAGTCACGGACCACGGTAATAGTGGGGATCGGCCACTTTTCTATGAAGTCTCGCAACCCTAATTCTAATGCGTCAGCTTTTCGCTTGGAATAAGCCATATTTTTGTCATCGGCGGTGATCGGATACTTCTTCGTATCCACGGGCAGGATGCTGCCCACATGTAGGGTCTCCAGTTGCTTAGCATTTTGTTCGTGCAGCGCTTGCCAAATTTGTCCCTGACGAAATACATCTAGGCTAACACCAATACTGAGCACGTCCAAAGTTTCCAGGTGAGGTGAAGAGGACGGTGCACGAAAACGAGTGTCAGCGGACATAATAGAGGCCTTTGGGGTCGAGGTGTAAGCAGTCACCGAAGTGGCTGGAGTGGCAAAGCAACGGGCGGATGCCAGAGAGGACTCTGCCGCCAGAACTAAGTGGCTGTTTAGCAGCAAGCCGGTAATAGACAAGTAAGGGAGTATGCAGCGCATTAGGCTTCCCCCCCGAAGCGCACGGGTTTACCGAGTTTCTGGCCTTCCAACGTCTGTGTTGCGACTAACAAGGGCATGGTGCTCTTTACGGTATCTGGCAGCGTCCCGGTTTGACGGTACCTCACTGTGGAGTCGATCAAAATCCTATGTTCATCTTGAAGGTAGAGCTGCTGAACCTCTTCCTCTGGGCGTTCGAAGTCATCTTCATTTTGACCGATTATGTCGCCGTCGGTCCTTTTCCAATCCAACCGCCAATCTGCCACCCGGCACAAATACGCATAAAAAGTCGTGTCATCCACACTCTCCCCAGCGCCAATAGCCAAGTCATACGCCAATACTCGCCGGCTATGTTCCGGGTTGTTCGGAATGGCTGAGTGAAAGGACAACGGTTCCCGATACTCTTCCTGCAAACGCAGCCGTGCCTCATATGGGGTCTCCGAACGCGTGATTAACACTTGACCATCACCTTTGGCACGGGCAGCGAAAACGGAAGTGGAGTGCGCCTTGTCTTTACCTTCATTGAGAGCTCTTTCTACGCTGAGCGGGTCGCGTCCATATTTAAATGCATCGGGTTCACTCATCAGTTCGCTTCTTGCGTGTCGAGTGTCTTCGGCCGTCCAGCCTTTGTTGCTCACCGCTATCGCCGCGTCTACAGGGTCAAGCGTATCGGTGGACTGGTAGATCCCGCTTTTGGAATCATCTCCAGGGGCTGTCACCGTTCCATCCGCCGAAAAGTCGGTGTAGACAGGCACCGGCAGCAATGGCGCGGTGAGCATGACCTGACTTCCAGGCTCAAGCTCGCCACGCACAAAGGAAAGCCTCTGTTTAAAAGGCAGCCCCGTGTCATCCCAAATACCTTCGCCCTTAATTCGCAGGGGATACACATAGGGCGGTGTGTGCAGGCCGATCAGCTCCTTTTCGCCGCCACGTTTTCGCAAGGTAAAAACGCGTTGGTGAAAGCGATTAGGCAACAGCGTACGTGCCGGTTTGCCATGCACCTCGTCACCCCCCCCTTGCCAACCAATACCCTTTACGTTAGCCAGCCCCACGGTCTGGTCATGGGGCGTGAAATACAGGTAGGTACAACCGCGGTTGTCCCGCTCATTGAACGGGACTTTTTCTCCATCGATGTTGGCTGCGCTTCCTGCACTACCCATCCAGTCCGGACCGCCAATGGCCCCATAGCCCTGGCAGTTTTTAAGGGCAATCTTCGATAGCGCCGGGGACTGATTAGGAGCGCCTGCAATGAACTGCAAGATGCCATTGAGGGTCGCCATACGCGCCTCGGCGGTTTGTTGGCTGCGGCCCGTCTGAAACTTTTCGGTAACGGGTTCAAACAGGCTATAGGGGGAGTTGATCATCACCACGCCGTCCGCAGGACGCACGCCCTCATCTTTGAGGAACGCATGTGCAACCAGATTGATCAGCGTCCCCTGGCTATGACCCACCACATTGACGGTGTCGTTGGGGTAACGCTTGCGGATGATCTTGATCAACATCGCCAAGCGCATAGCGGCCAGTATCATGTAGCGGCGCCCTGCGGCGGTGTACAACGGGTGGGTCAAATCGCCGCCAAGTGCATCCAGGGAAATGAAACCAAACAACTTGCCGTTAAACCCCTTACCCCACATATCCGGCAAGTTGGTGGTGGCATTGGCGAACTGGCCACCTTCCTTGGTACCTGCCTTGTCCAGACGGTTGTTATTACGGTCCAACCATTCACCGTGAGGTTCATTCTTTTTGATGAATTCCTCTTCTTCGCGAAAGCCCCAATAGAATGGGACGACGACGCTGCGATTCGTACCACCGTTGCTGGAAGCACCGAACTTACGTCGGTAATACATGGCATCGGGATTGGTCGCTTTGCCGTTGTCATCTTTAGGCTCGCTGTATCCGGCCGACGTCAGGTACCCGGGGTTGCTCGCGCCATTGGGCAGTGTCGGCGACAGGTCCAGGCGCTCATTGAGGCCTTTACACAAGCCGCGTTCGATACGCTCATAGCAACCGGCCAGATCATTGACACCATGCACGACAATGGTTACGCAGGGTTTTGGCGGCGGCGGGATCAGGTGTACGTCACCGCCACCCGGCATGGTGATCGATTGCGCAGAGCAGATTTTTTTCGTCTGGACAGCGTCATTCATCGTGCATCTGCTCCATGTGGTATTACTCCGTTTTCATCAACTGCCTGGATCATGTTCGACCTAAAACCAAACTTACGGCCGTTGATCGCCCCGTTGAGGTGGCCTCTGAAATTAACGTGCTGCGCCGATCGCTTTTACATTCTTCTTAGTAGCGAATCGACATCCGATTTACTCGCCGACGGATTTGATGAGCTTGTTCAAGGCCGCGTTTACGATGCTCACGGTGTCTTGTGAATAGCCACATTGACGATGTTCATCGCATCTTTTTGCAACAACTGCGTGGCGCCCTGTGCATCGGTAGTACCTGTGAGGATGTCCCCATTGCCCATGGTTATTTCGTACGGCATGTTGGGCATCGCTGAGTGCCCATCGATCTGCTTGAGCATGAAGCGTCGCTGGGTGTCACCAACCTTGAACTTCGGCAGCTCTGCCGCAAGACTGGCACCACCCAGCATGCTGTGTTTGGCTGCCTTGACCGTGAAGTTGCCCGGCATGCCCAGCTCAATATTGCCGCCCTTGAGGGTGAGGTAAGCACCGCCGCACATCAGAGTGATGTGCTCACTGGCTGAGATCAGCACGTGCTTGTTTGTCGCGCTGACTTCCACACTCTGATCCGCCTCCAGGCGGATATTGTTCTTCTGGGCCTGCAGCAGCATCAACCCTTGGTGGGTGATCTGGCGCATCTCGCCGCTGTGGGCAAATAACCCCAGATCCGTACCCGCATTGACTACGAACTTCTGTCCGGAGGTCAGATGCTGGTTCTCTTGGGCCACGCTGTCGATATGCTCGCCGGCCGCCAGCGTAAGACTGTTGGGAGACGTCACCGCCACACCCGCTTCGCCACTCAGGGCGATGGCGGGTTTGCCGCCGTTGCCTTTGTCAGGTTCATTGTTTGCACCGTAGCCCAGATCACGCACTGCCTCGCTGAGGTTTTTCTGATGGGTGGTGTCATGGCCAACGCCTTGGTTATCGGCAGCATAGTCACCCAAGCCCTTCGCCAGTTGCAGCGCGGCTTCCAGCACCTGCACCACCGTGCCACGGTCGAGATGTCCCCCTCCAGCATTGAGTTGTGCCTCTGTACTCAGTAGCAACCCTTTAGCAGCTCTCAACGCACCCTGTTCGTCTGTGCGTAGCTCAAAACCTTCGCCACGGGGCTCACCGCCACTCGGGCGAGGATGAGTCAGGTAGCCCAGGTGCAAGGCCGTGCTGCCGTGATCACTCATCAAGGCAGCACTGATCTGCTTGGTGGTGTCGTCAATGCGCAATTCGTTGGCCCGACCTCCCTTGTACTCTTTGCTTTTGATGGTGCTGAGCGTTTTGAGGTTCGGGAGTTGGTAAGACGGCATGCTGGTCGCACGATAAGTGCGGCCGGTGATTATTGGTTGGTCACAATCTCCGTCGAGGTAATCAACGATGACTTCCTGGCCAATACGGGGGATCGCTATGTGGCCCCAGTCAGCCCCGGCCCAGTTCTGCGACACCCGAATCCAGCAGGAACTGAAGTCATTGTTTTTGCCTTCTCGGTCCCATGAAAATTGAACCTTTACCCGGCCAAATTCATCGGTGTAGATCTCTTCTCCTTCGGGCCCCACCACACTGGCAATCTGCGGTCCGTCCATACGAGGTTTAGGCAGAGGGGCAGGACGCCATTCCATTTGCTCAGGAATGATCTCGGCAGTGAAGTCGTAACTTACGCCCATTTCGGAGTCGGCAGACTCTTCTTGTTGGCTGGTGTGCTGCACGCCTTTATGTGTGATTCGTACCGTTCGCCACCAGCGGTTGAAGTCTGCCCTAGGATGACCCGTGAGTTGAAAAGACAGACCCGGAATCAGCCGCGGGCGTCACCTTCCACGATGGCAACTTGAGCATCACGACGGTGGCCGCGCAGGCGATTTTGCGTAAAGGGTTTGCCAACCGTACTAACCTTATAGCGGCCCGGATAATCGTAGCGCTCATAGTGCGGGGCTTGGCGCTCCAGATCTTCGCCGACGGTATGCTGTTGCTGGTCGAAAGTGGGACGTTTGAAGGTGTAATCACGCTGGGTTTGCTCGACCGTTCTCACGTTCTCCGTATAACTGAACGCATAAAGCACCGGCTGCATAGCATCTGCGGCAGGCTGCGTGGTGTACAGCACCGGTCCACCCTGGATGCGCTCTTGAACATAGAGCTTGTCGCTCTGGATCAACGTATGGGTGGTTGCGTCATGTTTGAAGAAATAGAACAGACCTTCTTCGGTGGACAGCCGATCAAACAGGTAGAGATCAGTGTCCCCTGCTTGAGCGCAATATTCGCGGGGCAAGTGCTCGGTATTTATGCGTTGTTCGTAATCGAGTACGCCGTGCTCGGACAGCACCGATTTGAGTATGTCGGGCACGTTTTTCTGTTGGAAGATGCGCCAGTCGGAACTCAGCGAAAGGCGGGCCAAATGCGGTTCAACCAAGACACGGTAACGTGTACGCCGGAACCCTGTCTTGCCTTGGGTGAAGCTTGAGATCATCCCATGAACATGGCGAACAGCTGTGGCGCCTTGCCAGATTGTGAGCAGTGCTGGTTGATCGAGTACTTGGCTAAAATCGATATTGGCGTTGAAACTGGCCAGCTCTAGCGACAGCCGATATGGCTCGGAAATAGCTTCCTCCAACCGAAACTCAACGACCTCAAACTCTGTCCGACCGGACGGCACAGAAAAGGTGAACCTCAAATCCCTTTGACGCATATGACCGTTCCCTATTCCAAATAACGAGCGTTGAGCAAGGAGGAAAAAACCTTCGTATAAGGCGCTGATTCTTGAGCTGAAGAGATAAGCAAAACCCGATACTCAAACCACAGCCTGAGCACCGCACGCTAGCAAGACGGCAAAGGGATTGATGTAAGAAGAGTCCTAAAGTTCGCGCGAATTTTCGTTTTTTCAGAGCGCTATGATTCGTTCAACTAAACTTATGACTCCCCACCAAGTTCACGCCATGCTGCTCTTAAGTAGCGAACATCCAGGACCTGTCCTGTACATCAACCCGTTAAAACCGTAGAGCCGCTGCACACTGTGATGCACCGCGTGCAAACGCCGCGGGCAACGATCCCGTTGCGGCGCTGTCTACCAACCACAGCGCCCATCCGATAAACACCGCGCAGAATAAAGGCGCGCACACCCTGGCCATCAACTGTTTCATCTGTGTCTCCCATGATTGAGACAGCAGCATGAAATCGCGCTGCGGTAGCCGCTTGAACAAACGACGCAATCGACCGGCCAAATTAAGGATAAGTTAAGTTGCGCTGGTTAACCTGATCCCACTTAAACAGCTCACCCAGAAGGATCCACACCATGAAAAAGCTGACTGCTCTGTTCGCCGCTACCGCCCTGACCCTGACCGCAGGTCTTGCCCAGGCCGATGTCCGTCCTGATCAGATTCCAGGCCTGCTCAAGTCCGGCGCCGTCATGGATTTCGAGAAGCTCAACGCAGCAGCCCTGGCTAAACACCCTGGTGCGACCATTGTCGACACCGAACTGGAAGATAAAGCCGGCCGCCTGATCTATCAGACCGAACTGCGTGACACCAGCAACGTGAAATGGGACGTGGACCTGGACGCCAAAACCGGCGAAGTCCTGACCAACAAACAAGACACCTGAGTTAAACCCTGAAAACGCCGCGCCACCCTCGGGTCGCGCGGCGTTTTTTATGGGCGTTAATCCTACCTGTCACCCAATTCTAAAACCGTCACAAAACCGTCAAATCGACTTGCCATGATGCGCTCAAGCGAACCTGTGAAATCTCCTTCAGGCGCTTCCTCTGTGAGCCTCCATGAACCACAGCATCGACCACGGCCATCAGGATTCAGATCTATTTGGCCTGCTTTACGGTTTCCGTTTCAGGCCGGGTGAAAAAGCCGAGCAGATTGATTCGGCTGCTGCTCTGAAAGCCTTGCAGCAGCCCGCTGATCCCGACGAATTTCTTTGGCTGCACCTGAACCTGGCCCACGCGGCGTGCGAACGCTGGATGCAGGCGCATCTGGAATTGCCGGAAGAGTTTTTCGAGGCCTTGCACGAAGGCTCGCGCTCCACTCGCATTGAGCATGTGGACTCGGCCTTACTGGCGGTGGTCAACGATGTGGTGTTCAACTTCAGCAGCATGATGTCTTCGGACATCTCCACCCTGTGGGTCTGCGCCCGTAGCCGATTGCTGATCAGCGCTCGCCTGCAACCGCTGCACTCGGTGGACAAGCTGCGCTCCTCGGTCAAGGCCGGCGAACGCTTTCGCTCGCCCCTGGAATTGCTCGTGCATTTACTGCGGGACCAGGGCGAAGTGCTGACGCAGATCGTGCGCAAGACCAGTATCAGTGTCGACCAGATCGAGGATCAGTTGCTGTCCTCACGCCTGTCCACCAACCGCTCGGAACTGGGAGCCATGCGCCGAGTACTGGTGCGCCTGCAACGCCTGCTGGCGCTGGAGCCGGGTTCGTTGCTGCGCTTGCTCAACCGCCCGCCGCAATGGCTACAGAAAGAAGACGTGAAGGAGCTGCGCAAGTCCACCGAGGAATTTGCGCTGATCATCAACGACCTGATGGCCCTGGGGGAGCGGATCAAACTGTTGCAGGAAGAGATCGCCGCCAACCTCAACGAACAGAGCAACCGCACCCTGTTCACCCTGACCGTGGTCACGGTACTGGCGCTACCGATCAATATCATTGCCGGTTTTTTTGGCATGAACGTCGGTGGCGTACCGCTTTCCCAGGACCCCGAGGGCTTCTGGGTTCTGGTGGCGCTGGTGGCAACGTTTACCTTGATTGCCGGGCGCTGGGCGTTTCGCAAGCGCAAGGATTATTGAGCCCCTCTTGCCTTGAGAATAAGGGTGCAATGCTCCTCGTAGCAGTCGAGCCCCAGCGAGGCTCGACAATTGCTACGGCCGGTCATGCCAGAGACTGATTTATGGACCAGCGGCACACTCAATCCTCTAAACACTGACTTACCGCAGTATCCCTGTAATATTCTGCAATGATCATGGACGGCATCCTTCCTCACTGGATGCCCCTGCATGGCCACCTCTTCCCTGACCGCTTCCACACGGGCTCACGCAGCCGATTCAAAACCCCAGTTGGACCAGAAGCCCAGCCTGTTGACGGTGATCACTTTCTTCACCGTCCTCGCCATGGGCCTGCTGTTCACCGCCTACAGCCTAATGCGCGACATGCACGAACTGGGCACGGTGGTGACTACCTGGACGCCATTCCTGCTGCTGGGTGTGGCGCTGCTGATCGCCCTGGGCTTCGAGTTCGTCAATGGTTTCCATGACACCGCCAACGCCGTGGCGACGGTGATCTACACCAACTCGTTGCCGCCACATTTTGCCGTCGTGTGGTCTGGATTCTTCAATTTTCTCGGGGTGCTGATGTCCAGTGGCGCAGTGGCGTTCGCCATCATTGCCTTGCTGCCGGTGGAGTTGATTTTGCAGGTCGGTTCATCCGCCGGCTTCGCCATGATCTTCGCCCTGCTGATCGCGGCGATCCTGTGGAACCTCGGCACCTGGTGGCTGGGCCTGCCGGCGTCTTCGTCCCATACCTTGATCGGTTCGATTATCGGCGTCGGCGTGGCCAATGCCCTGATGCACGGGCGTGACGGCACCAGCGGCGTGGATTGGAGCCAGGCATTCAAGATCGGCTATGCGTTGCTGCTGTCACCGCTGATCGGCTTCGTCTTCGCGGCACTGCTATTGCTGGCACTGCGCGCGTTTGTGAAAAACCGCTCGCTGTACAAGGCACCCAAGGGCAACACCCCGCCGCCGTGGTGGATTCGCAGCATGCTGATCGCCACCTGCACCGGCGTCTCTTTCGCCCATGGCTCCAACGACGGACAGAAAGGCATGGGCCTGATCATGCTGATCCTGGTGGGTACGTTGCCGATGGCCTACGCGCTGAACCGCACCATGCCGGCCGACCAGTCGCTGCAATTTGCCGCAGTAGCCCAAGTCACCCAGCAAGCCTTGGTGAAAAGCGCACCGCAACCGGCCCCGGCCGACCCGCGTCCGACCCTGTCGACCTACGTACGCACCAAGGAAGCAACGCCGCAATTGATCCCCGCCCTCGCCGCCCTGACCGGGCATATCGGTGAAGAAGTGAAAGGCTATGGCTCGTTGGCCAAGGTGCCCGCCGAGGCCATGGGCAACGTGCGCAATGACATGTACCTGACCAGCGAAACCATTCGCCTGATAGACAAGGGCAAGGTCGGCAATTTCGACGCCGACACCCAAGGCAAGCTGCAACTGTTCAAGCAACAGATCGACAACGCCACCCGTTTTATTCCGCTGTGGGTGAAAATTTCCGTGGCCATCGCCCTAGGGCTTGGGACTATGGTCGGTTGGAGGCGCATCGTGGTAACGGTAGGAGAGAAGATCGGCAAGACCCACATGACGTACGCCCAGGGCGCTTCGGCGGAGATGGTAGCGATGCTGACCATTGGCGCGGCGGACATGTTTGGCTTGCCGGTGTCCACCACCCACGTGCTGTCCTCGGGCGTGGCCGGGACCATGGTCGCCAATGGCGGCGGCTTGCAGATGAAGACCATCCGCAACCTGCTGATGGCCTGGGTGCTGACCTTGCCAGCCGCGATTGTGTTGTCGGGGAGTTTGTACTGGTTATTCACCCAATTGTTCTGAGTTGTGGCGAGGGGGCTTGCCCTAATTGCTCGCTGACGGCAGCAACTGGATCACCGGCCAGCGGATCGAAGCTTCGGGCGGGATGTTCCTGTAATACCAGCGGTGCAAACGTCGGAGCCGTCTTACACCGTGAGCGCCCGACGTTGCATCAGTTTCTCGCGCAGTACGTCGTACCCCCAGTGGTACACGTAGGTGTACGGCAGGAAGAACAGCAGCACGCCGATGTCGAGGATAAACGCCTGCAACAGGCTGATATTCAGCCACCAGGCAATCAGCGGGACACAGCCAATCACCAGGCCGCCTTCAAACAGCAAGGCGTGCAGCACACGGGTCCAACCGCCGTTGGCCAGTTGCAGGCGCGCCTTGAGGCGGTCGAACAGGCTGTTGAAAATGATGTTCCAGCTCAGCGCCATCAGGCTGATCGCCAGGGTCACCATGCCCATTTCCAGGGCCGGTTTATCCATGATCCATGCCAGCAGCGGCGTGCAGATCGACAAGGCCATGACCTCGAAACCGATGGCCTGGAAAACGCGTTCAGTAATTGACTTGGTAGGGTTCATGACCCAGCTCCATGAGTGACGACGGTTGCCATAATTACCCCTCAGACCGATACTTCATAACTAATAACCATCGGCCAAGGCGATAGATCGTGGCCTCTCATGAAGTGTTGCAGGCGTTTGTCCAGGCGGCGACCCAAGGTTCGTTTTCAGCTGCGGCGCGCAAGCTTGGCAAGAGCCAGTCCACCGTCAGCGCGGCGGTGGCGAGCCTGGAAATTGACCTGAACGTGGTGCTGTTTGATCGCAGCAGCCGCAAACCCACCCTCACCCCGGCCGGCCATGTCTTGCTGCAACGGGCCGAACAGGTGCTGGAGGCCAGCAGCCGCCTGGAACTGGCGGCCAGTCAACTGTCCCAGGGGCTGGAGCCCAGGCTCAGTATCGCCATGTCCGATACTTACCAGTCGCAGCGCTTTGAAACCGCCATCATCGCTTTTGCAGAACGTTACCCCGACCTGGAGCTGGAATGGCTGATCGCCGAATGCGATGACCTGATCGATCTGGTGCAAAGCGGCCGGGCGCAGATTGCCTTTATCGAACAGCAGGAGGTTTATCCGCCGGACCTGACCAGTTCCCCGGTGGAAGAACGCACGGAAATCGCCTTGTTCGTTTCGCCCCAACATGTGCTGGCCAGCCTTGAGGTCGTCGATCAGCAGACCTTGCAGCAACACCGCGAGCTACGCCTGGCGAGCATCGTCAACCCTTATGACAACCGCGCCACAGGCCGGGTGTGGTCGGCGGCCAGTTACCTGATGCTGATGGAAATGGCACAGCTGGGTTTCGGCTGGGCGCCGCTGCCGCGCTGGCTGGTGGAGCGTTTCGGCAACGATAACCTGCAGGAACTCAACGTGCGCGGCTGGCCGCGTTCGGTGGCGGTGGATGCGCTGTGGTCACGCCAACGTCCGCCTGGGCCAGCCGGGAGTTGGATGTTGGGGAAGATACTGGAGTAATCCCGGATAGCGACGCGCCAGCCAGCGTGGAGCGCGCTGGCTCGTGTCTACAGGCGATCATCCATGTTCAGTTGCATCAGACGCCGCTCGATAAATCGCCGCTCCGGTGTTTGCTGGGTCAGTTCCAGAGCCCGCTCAAAGGCCACCCTTGCCTCCTCCACCCGCCCCAACTGCCGACAAAACTCCCCCCGTGCCGAATGCGCCAGGTGGTAGTCCAGCAATTTCCCACGCGCCAAAACCCCATCGACTTGCCGCAACCCCGCCAACGGCCCGTCGCGCATGGCCAGCGCCACCGCGCGGTTGAGTTCGATCACCGGCGACGGCATAGCCCTGAGCAGTACGTCGTAAAGCCCGACAATCTGCGGCCAATCGGTCACGGCGGCGCTCAAGGCTTCAGCGTGCACGGCGGCAATTGCCGCTTGCAGGCAGTAAGGCCCGAAACGCCGGGTGGTCAGCGCCTTCTCCACCAGGAGACAGCCTTCGGCAATCAAGGACGCGTCCCACAATGAACGGTCCTGTTCGTCCAGCAGCACCAACTCACCGCTTGCCGAGGTACGCGCCGGGCGCCGGGATTCGTGGAGCAACATCAGCGCCAGCAAGCCCATGACTTCCGGTTCCGGCAGCAACTCCATCAACAACCGCCCTAGGCGAATGGCTTCGCGGGTCAGGTCATCACGGGTCAAGTCCGCGCCCATGGATGCCGAATAACCTTCGTTGAACACCAGGTAAATCACCCGCAATACACTGTCCAGGCGTTCGGATAATTCGGTCAGGGACGGCACTTGATAGGGAATCCTGGCCTCACGAATCTTGCCCTTGGCCCGCACGATACGCTGGGCGATGGTGGCCGGCGAAACGAGAAAGGCTCGGGCGATTTCCTCGGTGGTGAGGTCGCAGATTTCACGCAAGGTCAGCGGCACCTGAGCATCCGCCGCCAGCGCCGGGTGGCAGCAGGTGAAGATCAGGCGCAGGCGATCGTCTTCCACGTCTTCAGCGCTCCAGTCGGCCTCTTCCAGCGCTTCGGCCTGGGCCAGCAGCAGCGTCTGGGACGCGGCTAACCGTGCCTGTCGACGCAAGCGGTCAATCGCCTTGAAGCGCCCGGTAGACACCAGCCAGGCGCGAGGATTTTCTGGTACGCCGTCCTGCTGCCAGCGCTCGACGGCGACGAAGAACGCCTCGTGCAAGGCTTCTTCGGCGAGGTCGAAATCGCCCAGCAAGCGAATCAGCGTGGCGAGGATGCGCCGCGACTCGCTGCGGTAAACCGCTTCAACCTGGGCCTGGACTGTCAATCGAGCATGCCTTCAGTGACCAATGTCACCAGCCGATCCAGGCTCTGGCCCCAGCCCTCATGAAAGCCCATGGCTTCGTGGGCCTGCTTGTCGGCCTCGGTCCAGTGCATGGCCCGAGCGGTGTAGAGGGTTTTACCGGCGACTTCTTCGAGGGTCACTTCGGCGGTCATGAACGGCTTGCCCGACGGAATCCAGCCTGGAGTGAAGGCGTCGGTGAACACCAGCCGCCGTGGCGCAACGATCTCCAGGAATACGCCCTGGGTCGGGTACTCGGTGCCATCCGGGGCGTGCATCAGGGTGCGAAACAGCCCACCGACCCACAGGTTCATTTCGCACTCGGGGGTGGTCATGCCATGGGGCCCCCACCATTCTTGCAACAACGCAGGTTCCGTCCAGGCGCGAAACACCCGGCGGCGTGGCGCGTCGATCAAGCGGCTGATGGATAACTCGAATTGGGCGGGCTGTACGCCCGTCTGGGGTTGAGTGCTCATGGGTAAACCTCCTGAGTTTTATGATTGTTTTGTTCAGAGATTCAATTCACGCACAGGGCGTACCTCCACGCTGCCGACACGCGCCGCCGGAATACCCCCGGCGAGCTGGATCGCTTCATTCAGGTCCCTGGCGTCGATAAGGTAAAAACCCGCCAGTTGCTCCTTGGTTTCGGCAAACGGCCCATCGGTGATCGACAACTTGCCGTTGCGCATACGCACGGTGGTGGCCGTCGTGACCGACTCCAGCGCCTCGGCGGCAAGCATCCGCCCACTGCCTTGCACCGATTCGGCATAGGCCTGGCATTCGGGATCATTCGGGCTTTCAGGCAAGCTGTGAAGCAACTGCTCGTCGCTGTAGACCAGGCATAGGTACTTCATAAGATTCTCCGTTTTCGGACTATCAACTATGGCTGCAGATGAGCGGGTCGGCTGAATTCCCGACGATCAGGGTTTGAGCTCAAACAAGCCCGCACCGGTTGCCATGTCAAAGGGTGTCGGCCAGTGTTCATGGCGATGCTCCTTTTATGGAAAAAATCACGGAAGACACCCTTAGTCGAGTGGGCATTCGGCAAATCGACAAGTCGGTGAAAAATAATTGCGCTCACGGCAAACCCGCTAGAATCCGCGCTTCTTTGTAGGATTTCGGATGCCCTGCCGATGGAAACCCGCCTTGTCGCCTATGAGACGCTGAACGCTGTGCAGCAACAGCAACTGAGCGCCCTTGAAGTCCATCCCGAGCAACTACCGTATTCCGGCGACATCTACTGCGCGCTGAACACGCTGCTGGTCAACCCCAGCCCCGGTATCAAAGGCTTCGCGCTGTTGGCCGACGAGATTCCCGTCGCCTTCCTGCTGCTCAAACGCCCGCCCTGCCTGCCCCATTGGGCCGACGAACACAGCGCCACCCTGCATGCCCTGCAAGTCGACCGCAGCCAGCAAGGCCAGGGGTTTGGCAAAGCCTGCCTGCAGGCGTTGCCCGCCGCAGCGCAATTGGCGTGGCCGCAGATCAAGGCCCTGGAGTTGTCGGTGGACAATGACAATGTGGTGGCGATGGGGCTGTATTTGCAGCAGGGTTGGGTAGATAGCGGTGAGGCTTACAAAGGACGAATTGGCTATGAGCGCCGGCTGGCGTGGGTGTTTGCTCAGGAGTAAAAGCCCGACTACTCCGACTCGGGCGCCCCCAAAGGCTTCAAGAAGTAAACCACTCGTTCGGTTTCAGCGAAGCCCAGAGATTGATGCATGGCGTGGCTCCCCTGGTTATCCAGCAGCGCATCCGAGGCCAGTTCCGTGCAGCCCATTTCCCTGGCCCACTGTTCGACAGCCGCCACCAATTGCCGGGCCACCCCGTTACCACGACTGGCTGGCACTACGTACAAACCTTCGAGAAAGGCCACCGGAGAGGTACTGGTACCGTTGACGTAATCACACCGGATCGACGCCTCGGCAAAACCGAGGGCGTTGCCGCTGTCATCGTTGAAAGTCAGCACAAGATAGCGGTCTGGAGCGCTCAACAGAGTGTGCATTTCATGCTCATTGCCCGGTTCCGAATCCGAACCCGGCCACAGGGCAACGCGCAGAGCCTGCCAGCCAGTGAGGTCGAGCAAAGTACAGTGCCTGATCATCAAAGGGTCACTCGAGAGAAAACGACCAAAGAGCATAAATCATCTTTGGCCACGGTTTCAGGCCTTTGCTTCAACCGGCAACCAAATCTCCACGGTGCCAGTGCCTTTATCTGCATTGAAGTCGGCGCTATAGCGCTCAAAATCAGGCCCTACGACCTTGTATCCAGAACTTGGCAGCCATTCATATATAACCCGCTCATAGGTCTGTTTAAGTGCCTGCACCGGGCCGTAGTGGGGGAAGACCGCATAGCGGTGGGCCGGGATTTCAATCGACTGGAAGTTGCTCGGCACATCGCTCTTGGCAGGCACTTCGACCCCAGCGATGTAATCAAACTCATCGTGCCTAGAGTTGTAGCAGACGCCGTAGCTCATGCCGCCAACGCGTTTACGAATACCCTTGATGCAGCTATCGAACAACTCCCACAACCTGGGAATATCCCCCATCGTGGCCTTGCCGTAACGGCCGCCAACACCCGCGATCACCAGGGCCTTGCCCTCTTCCATGCGCGGTTCCAGTGATAGCTTTGCCTGTTGATTCATCTGAACAGTCTCCATCAATGAGTGAATAAAGCCTTACCGAGTATAGGGTCATACAGGCGTTTCACTCAAAGCACAAAATATTCATCGCGCCATCTGGACAACTGGCCATCATCGCCCGTATCGTCTGCCCGCAGGCCACCGCAGTGGCCGACGTCGCTCGGACGGTTCCGGGCGCTTACGTACTTCGAGGCAACACATGGCAGACCAAGGTTCGCCGCGCCGCTTTGCGCGCATAGATCGACTCCCCCCTTACGTATTCAATATCACTGCCGAGCTGAAGATGGCCGCCCGTCGTCGTGGCGAAGACATCATCGACTTGAGCATGGGCAATCCCGACGGCCCCACTCCACCGCATATCGTGGAAAAAATGGTGACCGTCGCCCAGCGTGAAGACACCCACGGTTACTCCACTTCCAAAGGCATACCGCGTTTGCGCCGGGCGATTTCGCGCTGGTACAAGGACCGCTATGAAGTGGACATCGACCCGGAAACCGAGGCCATCGTCACCATCGGTTCCAAGGAAGGCCTGGCGCACTTGATGCTCGCCACCCTCGACCAGGGCGACACCGTATTGGTGCCCAACCCCAGCTACCCGATTCACATCTACGGTGCCGTGATTGCCGGTGCCCAGGTACGTTCGGTGCCGCTGATTCCCGGCGTGGATTTTTTCGCCGAGCTGGAACGGGCAATTCGCGGTTCGATCCCCAAGCCGAAGATGATGATCCTGGGCTTTCCGTCCAACCCCACCGCACAGTGCGTGGAGCTGGACTTCTTTGAACGGGTGATCGCCCTCGCCAAGCAGTACGACGTGCTGGTGGTGCATGACCTGGCCTACGCCGACATCGTCTACGATGGCTGGAAAGCCCCCTCGATCATGCAGGTGCCCGGCGCCAAGGACATCGCGGTGGAGTTTTTCACCCTGTCCAAGAGTTACAACATGGCCGGCTGGCGCATTGGTTTCATGGTCGGTAACCCGGAGCTGGTCAACGCCCTGGCACGGATCAAGAGTTACCACGACTACGGCACCTTTACCCCGCTGCAAGTAGCCGCGATTGCTGCATTGGAAGGCGATCAGCAGTGTGTGAAAGACATTGCCGATCAGTACCGCCAACGCCGCAACGTACTGGTCAAGGGCCTGCATGAGTTGGGCTGGATGGTGGAAAACCCCAAGGCATCGATGTACGTCTGGGCGAAGATTCCCGAAGCTTATGCGGTGATGGGTTCGCTGGAGTTTGCCAAGAAGTTACTGCTGGAAGCGAAGGTTTGCGTATCACCGGGGATCGGCTTTGGCGAGTATGGGGATGATCATGTGCGCTTTGCGCTGATCGAGAACCAGGACCGGATTCGCCAGGCGATACGAGGGATTCGCGGGATGTTCCGGGCGGATGGGCTCGTGCAAAAAACCGGCGCCTGACACACATGTAGGAGCGAGCTTGCTCGCTCCTACAGTGGTTCGCTGATGTGGCCTACACCACCAACGACAGCAACATGATGAACCCCAACGCCACGATGGACAGAATCGTCTCCATCGCCGTCCAGGTCTTGAAGGTCTCGGCCACGGTCATGTTGAAGTACTGCTTGACCAGCCAGAACCCAGCATCGTTGACGTGAGACAGAATCAACGACCCTGCACCCGTCGCCAGCACCAGCAACTCCAGGTTCACCCCCGGCACCATCCCCACCACCGGCACCACGATGCCTGCACCAGTAATGGTCGCCACCGTCGCCGAACCGGTCGCCACGCGAATCACCGCCGCCACCAGCCACGCCAGCAGAATCGGATTGATCTGCGCTGTCACCGCCATATGGCCAATTACGTCACCCACGCCACTGGTCACCAGCATCTGCTTGAAGCCGCCGCCTGCACCGATGATCAGGATGATGGCTGCGGTCGGCGCCAGGCTGGCGTCGAGCAACTTGAGAATCTGTTTGGAACCGATGCCCTGGCGATGGCCAAAGGTGTACAGCGACAGCAGCAACGCCAGGAGCAAGGCGCTGATGGGGTGGCCGATCATGTCCATCCAGTTGCGCACGATATGGCCGTCCGGCAGGGCGATGTCGGCGAAGGTTTTCAGCAGCATCAGGAAGACGGGCAGCAACACGGTGATCAGGGTCACGCTAAAGCTCGGCAGCGTTTTGGAGTCTGATTCGCGAGCCAGTTGATCCACCAGTTCCTGGGACGGGTTGCCGGGGATGTACTTGGCAATGAACGTGCCGTAGAGCGGGCCGGCAATGATCGCCGTAGGCAGCGCGACAATCAGGCCGTAGAGAATGGTCTTGCCGATATCGGCACCAAACACGCCAATGGCCAGCAGCGGGCCCGGGTGCGGTGGCACCAGCCCGTGGACCGCCGACAGGCCGGCCAGCAGCGGGATACCGATCTTGATCAGCGACACGCCGGTGCGGCGGGCGACGATAAACACCAGCGGGATCAACAGCACAAAGCCGATCTCGAAGAACAGCGGGATGCCCACTAGGAACGCCGCAAACATCATCGCCCACTGCACCCGCTCCTTACCGAAGGCGCGGATCAGGGTCTGGGCGATCTGATCAGCACCTCCCGATTCGGCCATCATCTTGCCAAGCATCGTACCCAGCGCCAGGATAATCCCGACAAAGCCAAGCACCCCGCCGAAGCCGTCCTGAAACGCCTTGATGATCTTGTCCACAGGCATGCCCGAGGTCAGACCAAGGAAGCCTGCCGCGATGATCAGCGCAATGAACGGATGGAACTTGAACCGAGTGATCAAGACGATCAACCCGATAATGGTGACCACTGCATCAAGCAGCAGGTAGGAATCGTGGGACATGCCAAACATGGGGGGTGTCTCCTGTTTGTTGTTGTTATTAAAGCGGGTATTGAATTTCCTGCGTCAGGACAGCGCTACCTTGTCCGGCAAAAAATTATTTGATTGGTTCAAAGCCGTGTTGGCGCCACCAGGCATCGGTTTGCTCGGCCAATTGCTCGACGCTGTCTTTGCTGGCATTCAGCGCCAGGGTCAACGGCTCGCCCACCGGGGATTCGAGGGTGGCAAACTGGCTGTCGATCAGGCTCGCTGGCATGAAATGGCCGGGGCGATGGGAGACGCGGTCGGCGGCGACCTCACGAGTCAGCTCCAGGAAGACAAAACCCAGGCCCGGCGCAGCCTCGCGCAGGTGGTCGCGGTATTTCTTCTTCAGGGCAGAACAGGTCAGCACCGGATGCTCGCCAGCTTTAAGCGAACGGCGCAGCTCCTCACAGAGGATGTCGAGCCAGCCGGCACGGTCGTCGTCGTTGAGGGGGTGACCAGCGCTCATTTTTTCGATGTTGGCGGCAGGATGAAAGCTATCGCCTTCGATGGCCGTGGCGCCGTTCAACAGGCACAAAGCCTCGCTGACGCTGGACTTGCCACAGCCAGAAACACCCATGATCACCAGGGCAGTAACAGGTTGACTCATGAAACACCTCAGGACGCAGACAGCGCTACCTTTGCCAGCCGTAAGACTAATGCAAAAATAGGCTTTCCCGCGCCTTCTTGTCATTTTTATGGAGTGACGCGTGCATCCTCGCCAGGGACTCAAACAGGATCAGGCAACCCGACGCTCAAGTATTTGCAGGCTTCTGGAGACAGCGCTACCTTAGTGCCTCGATTTTTGTTTGGCAAGCCGCCTGATGACCTCCAAGAACGATAAGAATACCCGCACGACGGGACGCCCCACCCTCAACGAAGTTGCACGCCTGGCCGGTGTCAGTCCGATTACCGCCTCCAGGGCCTTGCGCGGTATCAGCACCGTGGCCACCGAACTGGTGGAAAAAGTGCAGAAGGCCGCCGCCGAGCTGAGCTACGTGGTCAACCCCGCCGCCCGCGCCCTGGCTTCGGCCCAGAGCCAGTCGGTGGTGGTGCTGGTACCGTCGTTGTCCAACCTGTTGTTCATCGAAACCCTGGAAGCCATTCATCAGGTGCTGCGGCCCAAAGGCTTTGAGGTGCTGATTGGCAACACCCATTACTCCCGTGACGAAGAAGAAAACCTGCTGCGCAACTACATGGCCTATCAGCCGCGTGGCTTGCTGCTGACCGGATTTGATCGCACCGAAAGCTCCCGCCGCATGGTCGAGTCGAGCAATGTGCCATGTGTATACATGATGGATCTGGACCCTGGCGCTGGCTTGAACTGCGTTGGCTTCTCGCAAACCAGCGCCGGCGAAACCGCTGCCAAGCACCTGATCTCGCGGGGCCGCAAGCGCTTGGCCTACATCGGCGCGCAACTGGACCAGCGCACCCTGCTGCGAGGCGAAGGCTTTCGCCGGGCATTGCAACAGGCCAGGCTGTATGACCCAGACCTGGAGCTGCTGACACCGCGTCCGTCATCCGTTGGCCTGGGCGGTGAACTGTTCCTGCAAATGCTGGCCAGCCATCCCGATGTGGATGCGATCTTTTTCGGCAACGACGACCTGGCCCAAGGCGCCCTGCTGGAAGCCCTGCGCCACTCAATCAAGGTGCCGGAACAAGTGGCAGTATTGGGTTTCAACGACCTGCCCGCGTCCTCATTCATGGTGCCGCGCCTGAGCAGTATCAGTACGCCTCGGGAGGCCATTGGCCGACGGGCAGCTGAGCATTTATTGACGCTGTTGGCGGGTAACAAAATTGCCAAGCCGGTGGTGGATATGGGGTTTGAGTTGATGGTGCGCGAGAGTACCTAAACCGATCGCGCATGGCTCAACCCCTGCGCACTGGTGACGCAGAGCGTCACGAGAGGTATTCCCACGCAGAACGTGGGAACGACCTTAAACAACCTCGTCGCCACCCCACGTCCCTGCTAAATTGCCTGCTGCCAATTCACCATTGTCAGGGAAGCACCATGGGACACACGCTGAAAATCTTGGGTCGCACTTCGTCCATCAACGTACGAAAAGTCCTGTGGACCTGCCAGGAACTGGACATCGCCTACGAGCGTGAGGACTGGGGCATCGGTTTCTCCCCGACCCAGTCGCCCGAATTCCTGGCCCTGAACCCCAATGCCCAGGTCCCGGTGATCCTCGATGAAAACGGCGTGCTGTGGGAATCCAACACCATCTGCCGCTACCTGGTGGGCCTGCACCAACGCCATGACCTGCTGGCGACCGAACCTGCTGCGCGGGCACGCGTCGAGCAGTGGATGGACTGGCAAGCCACCGAACTCAACCCCTCCTGGGGCTATGCCTTCCACGCCCTGGCGCGCAACAACCCCGACTTCCAGGACCCGCAACGCATCACCGCCGGCGTACGTGGCTGGAACGACAAGATGGGCTTGTTGGAACAACAGCTGATTCGAACCGGGGCTTACGTGGCCGGTGAAGATTTCACCCTCGCTGACATCCTGATCGGACTATCAGTGCATCGCTGGCGGATGACGCTCATGGCGCGTCCGTCCTACCCTGCTGTCAGCGCTTACTACGAAAAGCTCAGCCAACGCCCTGGCTTCAAGACCTTCGCCCTCGACGGTCACAACTAAGCACAAGGACTACACGATGAAAGGACTCAACGCCTTGTGCATCGACGCCAAGCGCCTTGCCTGTCACCGGCAATGTTTGACCGTCTACAGGACAAACGTTGCCTCAACCACCGCACCGCACCCCGTAAAACCGGGCATTTGCCCCTCGGCACGCTAATTGCTCCACCTGACGCACCGCCCACATTCACAGGTGCCCGATCATGTTGGTCAATACCCAAGCTGCTTCAGTGATTCAGCAATCCAAGCGTTCCGACATGGACCCCGCCAACGCCGCCGCCAGCGCGCTGTACAGCGGCGTCATGCAAAACGTGCAGAACGCCGTCACCGCCACACAGGTACAGGCTACGCAAAAGGCCAAGGACACCACCGCCGACAACGTCGAGGCAGCCTTTGCCAAGACCCGCGTACAACTGCAAACCACGCCAGAGACCACCGCCACGCCAAAAACCGAGGCCAGCACCCAGGCTCGGGCGGACTTCAACGAGTACATGACCAAAACCCCGGCCGAGCGTATTCGCGATCAGATCCTCAAGGAAAAGGGCCTGACCGAAGAGGATGTTAAATCCATGCCGATTGAGCAACAGACCTCGATTGCCAATGAAGTGGCCGACCGCTTGAAGGCACAGACTGCGGAACAGATCGCGGCTAAAACCGCCGACCCGCAAGTGCAGGCAGTGAAAGAGACCCTGGCGGCGATTTGATCGCAGCTGAACATGCGCTGTCTCCCGTAGAGACTCTGTCGAGCCCCAGCGAGGCTGCGTTGGGGGCAACTTGGTGCTGGGGGCTGATCTGATAGCCTCGCTTGGGCTCGACAACTGCAGGGGGTTATTGCAACTGCAACGTCGAGTTGAACTGACTGATAGCATCCACCACATGCCGTGAGCCTTCCTGAATTTCCAGAATCACTTGCCCCGCCTCATTGGCCAATTCCACGCCAAGCCCGGTGCGACTCAAGCTCGACTGCATGCTCGACACCGCGCTCAACGACAGGTCGTGGTTCTTGCGCACCACATCGACAATCTCCAGGGTCGCCTGACTGGTGCGAGCCGCCAGGCTGCGCACTTCATCGGCCACCACCGCAAAGCCTCTGCCATGCTCGCCGGCGCGAGCTGCTTCAATGGCGGCATTGAGTGCCAGCAAGTTGGTTTGATCGGCAATGCCGCGAATGGTCTGGACGATGCTGCCAATGATGTCCGACTGCTTACTCACCGCATCGATGCTCAGCGCCGCCTCGTTGAGGTCGCGGGAAATTTCTTCGATGATCTGCACCGTTTGCTGGACCACTTCCGAGCCTTTTCGGGCGCAGACGTCGTTTTGTACCGAGGTGCTGTGGGCCGACTCGGCGGCGGTGCGCAGGGTGGTGACTTGATCGGTAATATCACTGGCGAACTTCACCACTTTGTACAGCCGCCCGCTAGCATCGAAGATCGGGTTATAAGAGGCTTCCAGGAATAACGTCTGCCCGTATTTGTCCTTACGTTCAAACCGATGAGAGTGGTATTCGCCGCGATTGAGAGAGGCCCAAAACGCCTTGTATGCCGGCGAATCGGTTTCGTTGCGATGACAGAATATGCTGTGGTGCTGACCTACGATTTCGTTGAGGGAGTACTTCACCGTCTTCAGAAAATTTTCGTTGGCATTGATGATCTGGCCCTGCGGGGTGAACTCGATCACCGCCATGGAGCGACCGATGGCGTCCATCAGGCTTTGGTTCTCATGTTCGTGATGGACCCGTGCCGAGATGTCCGACGCCACCTTGATTACGCTCTGCACCTTGTTGTCGGCGCCGATCACCGGCATATAACTGGCTTCCAGCCACACTTCCTGACCGCTTTTATTCAAGCGCATAAAGGTGCCACTGATCGGTTCGCCTCGGGCGAGGTCTCGCCACAACTTGGCGTAGGCGTCGCTGCGGTAGAACGACTCTTCACAAAAAATCCGGTGATGCTTGCCACGGAGTTCTTCAGTGCTGTAGCCCATGGCCTTGCAGAAATTCTCATTGGCATCAAGCACCATGCCGTTGCAATCGAACTCGATCATCGCCATGGATCGGCTAATGGCCGCCAGCTTGGCTTTGGCCTCGGTCAGCGCGCAGGAAAAACGCTCGATTTCCAGCAGGGCGGATTTGTGTTGGCGGTTAAACATGATCGGATCACCTTCAGCGCTGTCTTTGATTGACGGTTAGTTTTTGTATTTGACCCACTACCACTTTCCACAAAACAGGCAAACGCAGTCGTCCAGAGACAGGACAAGTGTCAGGCGATCGATAAGTGATGGTTAATCGGAGAGTCCATGAGGCAACACTCTTATCAAGTCATCCTTTTCTTGATGGCCCCGTCTGGGGCCTGCTTCAACCGACACACGCAAATCCATTTAAACCACCACTCCCTTTTTCCCGGCGCCTTGGCATGCGCACTCGTTTCATTCATATTTTCAATAGTGATAGTTGATCACTATTGAAATCCACTCAAAACGCTTGATATGGCAAGCGACATAAATGGTTATGGGTGAGCATAGACAGGGCTTGGCGCTATGCAAGGCCATTAATCGGCCAGCATCTGTAATAACGCATTGATAGTTGTTGACCAGGACGACGTCGCGGGGGGATTGGCCAAGGCATGACCTGAAATGCCATTACCAGAGGAGTGCGCCGCTGCCTATAAACGCAGCCAAGGCCAGCACATCCACTGATCCCGAGCGATCCTGATCCAGGTGGGCCACCTGACTGCGAACGGCCCGATGGATATGCTCGGCGCCCTCCCCTAATCGAACCGTGCCACGCAGGTCCACCGCCTGCGCCGCCACGATCAATTCGATACTGGCCAGCCACAACACACGCTGAGTAAGCTGGCGCGTCTTCTCAATAACCGCCAAGGCCTGCCCGGCATAATCCTCAACGCGATCCGCCACCGGCACGCTCACCGCCGGCAGCGGGTTGGCCAAGTGCCCTATCTCGGCCAGCAACGCTGCGCTGGTACGTTGCAACGCCGCCATGCCGACATGGCCGGGTTGGCTGACCAGAAAGCGTGGTAACTCACTGGAGGTCGGTGACAACAACTTGGCAACCCGTTCAGCCGAACAAGCCGCCACGCGACTCAGCGCCAACCCCAATCCCTCTCCCGCCAACGCCAGATGGGTGCTGTCGAAATTAGCCGTCGCCAGCACTTGCTGTTCTTCGCTGATCAACGCCGGGTTGTCAGCACCGCTGGCCAGTTCCAGCTCAATCTGTTCACGCAACTGCTGCAACGTTTGCTGCGCCGCGCCTTGAACCACCATGGCACAACGAAAGCTCAACGGGTCTTGCAGACGACGCGGGTTGGCGGCCAACTCACCACCCTCCAGCAGCCGCAACAACGCCGCCGACTGCTCGGTTTGCCCGGCCGCCGGACGCAACCGCGAGGCCCAGGGCTGGAACGGACTGAGGTTGGCGCGATAGCCCTCACAGGACAGTGCGATGCCTGCCAACAACGCCTGCAACGCCCGATCGGTCTCGGCAACAAGTAACGCGCCAAGGCCGACACTGGCCGAATTCGCCGACACCAGCGCCAGGCCATCCTTGCCTATCAGTCGCGCCGGTTGCAGCCCATAGCGTTGCAGCGCCTGGTCGGCAGGCATTCGCTCCCCATCACATCGCACCCAACCCTCGCCCAACAGCGCCAGACTCAAGTGCGCCAGCGGTGCCAGATCGCTCTCACCGAGGGAACCCAGCAACGGCACCTCAGGCTCGATCCCGGCATTGAGCAAAGCCAGCAGACTGTCAGCCGCTGCCGGGGAAATCCCCGAACGGCCCTGAGCCAGCCCCGCCAAGCGTGCGGTGATGATTGCCCGCAACTCCTGACGATTGGCCAAACGCCCAACGCCCACGGCACGTCCCAACGGGATGCGCGCTTGCAACAGCGGATCGTCCAGAGGCACCTGCACATCCACCGCCGCGCCGAGGCCGGTGGTCACGCCGTAGATCGGCTGGCCCTCGGCAGCAAGTTTGAGCAGCAGTTGGTGCCCGGCATCGATACGCTGGCGGGCTTCATGGCTGAGGGCTGCCGGCGTATCCCGCAAGGCGATATCGAGCAGATCCGCCAGCGCCAGCCCACTTGGATCAACGTGAATCATGCAAACCGCAACCGCTGGCCGATGCCCAGACGCTTGGCCTTTTCCAGCAGCGCATGGCCGAGGGCGATGTCGCTGAGGCTCAAACCTCGATGCCAGAACAGGATGGTTTCTTCGGCGTTTTCCCGGCCGTTTTTCAAGCCAGCGACAATCTGCCCCAACTCGGCGTGCAAGGTCTCGGCGCTGAGTTTCCCGGCATCAACATGCGCCCGCAACGAACCGAACAAACCGCCCTTGCACTGGCCCCAATCGTCCACCACCTGCTTGCTCATGATGTCGGTCAGCGACAACTCCACCGCGCTCATGGTGCCGTAGGGCACCACAAAAGCGCCAGGTTTGATCCACTCGGTGCGCAACAATGGTTCGGGCTGTTCGAGGCGCGAAGCCTCGACCACGATGTCGGCGCCACGCACCGTTGACTCCCAATCGTCGGTGACAATTACCGGCTTGCCAAGGTCGCGGCGCAGGCGTTCGGCGAAGGCTTCGCGGCTCTCGCTGCGCCGCGAATGCACGCGGATCTCCTCGAAATCGAACAGGTGATCCAGCAGCCGCACGTTCCAGTACGCCGTGCCTCGCGCGCCGATATGGGCGAGGACTTTGCTGTCCGGCCGGGCCAGGTATTTGGCGCCGATGGCGGTGACTGCGCCGGTGCGCATGTCGGTAATGGCCGAGGCGTCGAGAATTGCTTTGGGCACGCCAGTAGCCGGGTCCAGCAGGTTGAGAATCGCCAGCTCCGACGGCAGGCCCTTGCGGTAGTTGTCGACAAAATCCCCCACCACTTTGACGCCGGCATAGCCGATATCACCGCCCAATACGCCGCGCAGCACATTGAAGTGACCGTTAACCTCGCCACCGGGAATCAGGTGCGTGCGCGGTTCGATCACCGCCTCGCCACGGCCCTGGATCGCCAGGCTGGTTTCAATGGCGGTGAGAATTTCGTCGTTGCTCAGTTCCAGGGCATCAATGTCCAGGCCGTTGAGAAAATCGATGTAGATCGGTTGCATGGTCTGCTCACAGATAAGTTACGGGGCCTTGAAGACGATCTGTTGCACGTCGACCTTTTTCGGGATCAGGCCATTGGCGAAAAACAGGTCGGCGGTGCGCTGCTGGTTGGCGATATCAGTCGGCCCCAGCGAATGGATCGGCTGGCTGGCGCGGTGATTGAAGTAGCTTTCCACCACCGCCCGTTGCAGGCCGAGGACCTGGGTCATGCGGTCGATGCTGTCGTCACGCTGGGTCAGCGACAGTTGCTGGGCCTGGCCGAACACCTTGAGAATCGGCGCGATGGCCGTCGGGTGCTGTTTGGCGAACTTGCCGTTGGCGATGAAGAACGTACCGCTGGGATTCAAGTCCTGGCCGTCACTGAGCAACCGCGCCGAACCGTCCAGCAACACCGCCGAGTAGTACGGGTCCCAGATCACCCAAGCGTCGACCTTGCCCTGTTCAAAGGCGGCACGACCGTCAGCTGCCGACAGGTAGACGAGGTTCACCTCCGTCAGTTTCAGCCCGGCCTTTACCAGGCTTTTGAGGAACAGGTTATGAGCGCTGGACCCCTTGAGCAGGGCCACGCGTTTGCCCTTGAGGTCGGCCAGGGACTGCACGGTGCTGGCCTTGGGCACGATGATCGCCTCGGTCTTGCCGTAGCTGGGCTCGACGCCGATGTACTGCACATCAATACCGGCGACCTGGGCGAAGATCGGCGGGATGTCACCGATGTTGCCGATGTCCAGGCTGCCGCCGTTCAAGGCCTCGATCAGTTGCGGGCCGCCGGGAAATTCGATCCATTGCACCTGGGTGCCGGGCAGCGCCTGTTCCAGCAACTTGTGCTCGCGGGCGAGGACCATGCTGACGGAGCTTTTCTGGTAGCCGATGCGCAGTTGAGCGGGTTCGGCGGCCAGCAGTTGGCCGGCGAACAATGACAACAGGGTTGCAGCAAAAACCTTCAACATCAGAGACTCCCTTTAACCTTCGTCGCCACATCCGCTGGCACCCACTGCTGCCACACCTGTGGTTGCTCCTTCAAAAATGCCAGAGCCACTTGCCGGGGCTGCTGACGTTTTTCGCTCATCTGCCCAAGGATGCCGTTGAGTAGGTCAATCGGCAGGTCGACTTTTTCAAAGAACGTCACCAGTTCCGGGTACTTGGCCTTGAACGGCGCCGAGACACCAATCGCCAAACGCGCCGGCATTGAGCGGGTGCCTTGTGGGTTAGGGTTGTTGGCGTCGGCCAGAGTTTTCCAGGCTTGGGCGTTGAACTCAGGCTCTTCGAGCTTGATCAACTTGAAACGCCCCAGCAGCGGCGTCGGCGACCAGTAGTAGAACAGCACCGGTTTGCCACGGCGGATCGACGAGGCGACCTCGGCATCCAACGCCGCGCCAGAGCCGGTGCGAAAGTTGACGAAGCTGTCAGTCAGGCCGTAAGCCTTGAGTTTCTGACTGTTGACGATCTCCGAGGTCCAGCCAGTGGGGCTGTTGAGGAAGCGCCCGCGCGTCGGGTCTTCGGGGTCGCGGAACACGTCTTTGTAGCGTGCCAGGTCGGCGACGGATTTCAGCTCGGGCGCCAAGGGCTTGATGCCGCGCTCGGCGTCGCCCTTGATCACGTATTCCGGCACCCACCAGCCTTCGGTGGCGCCCTTGACCGTGTCGCCGAGGCCAAACACCTTGCCTTCGCTTTCGGCCTTGACCCAAGCCGGACTGCGCCCGGCCCACTCTTCGCCGATCACCTGAATATCGTCCTTGGCTAGGGCGGCTTCCAGGCTCACGGTGCTGCCAGGCAAGGTATCGGTGGGATAGCCGTAGCCTTTTTCGACGATCAGCCGCAGGACTTCGGTGATCAGGCTGCCACTTTCCCAAGTGATGTCGCCGAAGTGGATGGGGTTGGCAGGCTCGGCGGCGGGGGTTTGTTGGGACAGCAGGCTCAAGGCCAGGAGGCTGCCGCTCAGGAGCTTTTTCAGGTGGGTCATCGTCAACCTCGTCGTTGTTCGGTGATTTACAGACGCCTTGTGGCGAGGGGCAAGCCCGCTCGCCACAAGTGCTCTATGGGTTAAAAGTCATAACTGAGCCGCGAGTAGTAAAACGCCCCTTCCGGCGCCGACGGCGACAGGTAGCTGTACTGCTGGCCCGGGGTCTGGCGCAGGCGGGTATTGAAGTCGTCGGGTTTGCTGTCGAACAGGTTGTTGGCGCCCACCGACAGACGCAGTTGCTTGGTGAAGGCGTAGTTCACGTCCAGGTCGGTGTTCCATTGCGCGCCAAAGGTCTGGTCGTACTGGGCGTTGGCTTCGGAGGCGGCGTATTTGCGGTATTTGCCGTAGCGGGTTTCGCTGAGGGCGATGGTCCACTGGCCGATCTTGTGGGTCGCGCCAAGTACCAGTTTGTCTTCGGGGTAACCGTGTTCCAGGAAGCCGCGGGCCTCGCGGGTAAGCACGTCAAAACCGTTGGGGTTCTCGTGGACCTTCTCGATAGTCGTCTTGGCCCTGGTGTAACCCGCCGACAGGCTAAGGCCGCCGTACTGCGCCAGATCGAGGTTGTATTTGCCGACGATATCGACGCCACGGGTGCGAGTGTTGGCCGCGTTGGTCATGAACTGCGCCCAGGTGTACTGGCCAAAACCTGCGTCCTTGAGGATCTGTTCGGCACGCGGTCCGGAAATACCACCGCTGTAGAGCAGGCGATCACGAATGGCGATCTGGTAGGCGTCGATGGTCAGCGAGGTTTGTTCGGTGGGGCGCAGCACCAGGCCCAACGAGTAGTTGGTGGACTTCTCGGGCTTGAGCGGTTGCGCACCAAGGGCTCGGGCGGCCGGGTTGTCGGCCGGTAGCATGCGGGTCAGCACCGGGTTGCCGTTGATATCGACGTTGGTGGTGGTGGTCCACGACGTGCCGATCTGGCCCAGTGTCGGTGCGCGGAAGGAATTGTTCACCGTGGCCCGCAGGCCAACTTGCGGGGTGAAGTCATACCGCGCCGAGAGTTTGCCGGTGGTGGCCGAGCCAAAGTCCGAGTAGTGCTCGGTACGGCCGGCAATACCCACCTGAAACTTGTCGGTGATCTGGTTTTCCAGGCCAAAGTACACGCCGCCCACATCACGGGTGTAGGTCCCGGCATCGTCCGGGGTCAGGCCGGACGCCTGCACCGCACCGACTTGCACGCCATCGATACCGCCGTAGGAGTATGAATCGTAGTCGCCCGCCTCCAGCCGATACTTTTCATTGCGGTAGGCAATGCCCGCCGAAACGGTCAGTGGGTGGCTGGACCAGTTGACGTCCAGGTCCTTGGCGTAATCCAGGCCGATGTTGGTCTGTTCGTTGATCAGCGTGGCGACGTCAAATTTGGTCGGACTGTTCAGGCCATAGCTGGGGTTGACGGTGTTGAAGGCCAGTTCATCGTGTTTGTCGCGGCCATAGGTGGCGCTCAGGTCGAAGCGGCCCAGGCTGTCGTCTTCGTAGCGGCTGCCGATGGTGAAGGCGCCGTCTTCATAGCGGTAACGGTATTTGGGGATGGTGCCGTTGGGGTAGATCCCCGGCACGTTGTTCGGGTTACTGGCCAGCAGCGGTGGCGTGTTGTTCACCGATTTGTCCTGGCCGAAGGTGGCAAAGCTGTAGAGCCGCCACTGGTCGCTCAGGCCAATCTCGGCGTTGGCTGCCAGGTTGTATTTGTCGCGCCCGGCGCCGCCCCAGCGCGGGTCCTGCAACTGGCCGTCGGCGACGTATTTATCACCGATATCGGTGGGTTTGTTGTTGAGGCTGTTGAAGCTCAGGGTCAGGAAACCGTCACCCGGCAGGCCCAAGCCGTACCAGCCATCGGTGGTCTTGCTGAAGCCGTCGCCCTGGGCGTATTGGCCCAGCTGGGTATTGAGCTGGCCGCCGCTGTCTCGCTCCTTGAGAACGATGTTGACCACACCCGCTACCGCATCGGAACCGTACTGGGCCGAGGCGCCGTCACGCAGCACTTCGACGTGGTCGATGGCGCTGATGGGGATCATGTCCAGGTCCACCGGCTGCGCGCCAATGAACGGCACGCCACCGGAGATATTGACCACCGCCGAGGCGTGGCGACGCTTACCGTTGATCAGCACCAGGGTCTGGTCCGGCGACAGGCCGCGCAGGGAGGCACCCTTGGGATTCTGGCCACGGGTGGCGCTCTGGTTCTGTGGAAAGTTGAACGAGGGCAGCAGTTGGAACAGCGCCTGGTTGAGGCTGGTGGCACCGGTTTGCTTGAGTTCTTCGGCATTGATCACGTCCACCGGCGCGCTGCTGGTCAGAGCCGTGGCATCGCTGCGACGGGTGCCGATGGCGACCACGCGGTCCAGGGTTGGCGCCTGTGCAGCAGTGGTTTGTGCCTGGACATTGCTGGTGGCTTGGACGCTTTTCGCGGCGCCTTCCTTGATGATGAAAGCGCCGTCCGGGCTGACTTGAACTTGCAGGCCGGTGCCCTTCAAGGCCGCGTCCACCGCTTGTTGCGCAGACAACGAACCGTCGACGCTGGCCGAGGAATAGCTGCCCAGTTGCGGGGTGAAGGAAATCACCTGGCCACTTTGCCGGCTGATATTGAGCAGCACTTCATCCAGCGGGCCGGGCGCGATGTGATAGACCTGACGCGCATCTTCGGCGCTGGCGGCAAAGGATAAAAACAGACTGGCCAACGGCACCAGGGCAAAGGTTCGAAGCGGCACACGGATAAACTGGCTCACATTGGCTCCCCCCAAGGAAACTCCATAACGCTGCTCCCCGCAGCGCTTATGGGAGTGATGTGGGATGGCGCGGGAAAAACTTGCAGATCGTTTGGTTATGTTCTTAGAACTGACCTTTGGACCCGACACATTCCAATGCGAGAGCCCCATTTTCTGTAGGCGCTCGTGCTCATTGGGTTTGTAGTGGTCTTCAGGTCGCACCGACAGTCACCCACAACCCCGTCCGGCGGGTAATGTGAATCGGTAAAGTGCGCGCCAGGGTGTCGAGAATTTGCTGGGGATTGTCCAGCCGGTACAGGCCGCTGACCCGCAACCCGGCCACAGCGGGATCGAGGCGCAGCACGCCGTTGTGATAGGGGCGCAAGGCGTCGATGACCTCAGCCAGCGGCCGGTCGCGCACTTGCAGGAAGCCGTCGATCCAGGCCGTTGCGCCCTTCGAACTGGGCTGCACCTGACCAAACCCATAACGGTCGTAACTGACCTCGTGCCCGGCCATCAACTGCAGGCGTTCGCCATTCTGGCCGTAGATTTCCAGGGAGCCATTGAGCGCCACGACATGGCCCTGCCCTTCCCGCTCACGCAGCAACAGGCGATTACCATAGGCCCGCAGTCGCGCTTGATCGGTCTGGATCAAAAACGGCCTGCTCGTGTCATTGGCGATTTTCACCAGCAACTCCCCGTCTCGCAGACGCACCAACCGGCGTTGCGGGTCGAACTGGATGTCTGCCGCGCTGCGGGCATTGAGCAACAACTCGCTGCCGTCGGCCAACGCCACCGTGCGCCGTTCGCCGGTGCCAGTGCGCACATCGGCCGTCAACTCTGTAAGGGGCACGCCCAAGGGCTTTGCCAGCAGGCTGGCGCCTAGCACCACGCCAGCACCGATCAAGGCGCCGCGTAACAACGTGCGTCGGCTGGCGGGTGCGTCCAGCGCCCGCTGCAACACCTTGCCGCTGACGCCCTGGGCCAGCGGTATCTGAAATACGTCGAGGCGAGTTTCGAGCTGTTGGCACAGGATTTCATGACGGGGATCTTCAGCACGCCATTGGTGATAGCGCTGCCAGTCGGCGGCACTGGCCTGACCCGAGCGCAGCAGGACGATCCAGCGGGTAGCGCTGTCGATCAGTTCGTCATTCATTCCAGGCACAGCCGCAGGCAACGATTGACGGCGCGGGTCATGTAGTCGCTGACCGAGCGCTGGGAAATCCCCAGTTCTGCGGCAATTTGCGGGTAGGTCAGGCCATTGAGTTGCGACAGCAGAAAGGTTGCCTTGACCTTGGCCGGCAGGCCGTCGAGCAACTGATCGATGGCCTGCAAGGCTTCGAGCATTTGCGCCAGGTCTTCGGGCGAAGGCGCCGACGATTGTTCGTCGTGCTCCAGGGCGTCGAGATAGGCGCGTTCCAGGTCGCGGCGGCGCCAAAGCTGATACATCAAGCGTTGGGCAATGGTGGTCAGCAAGGCGCGGGGCTGGCGGATCGGCACCACGCCGGGGGAACTCAGGAGTTGGACAAAGGTGTCGGCGGCAATGTCTTCGGCGTGGGCGCGGGAATCCAGGTGCCGATGCAAACGGCTGCACAGCCAATCGTAATGACTGCGGAACAATCCGCCCACGTAGTCGCTGTGAGAAGTGTCGGCGCCGGACATAGTGGCTCCATTTGAGAAGGTTGCACGGTATGTCCGGTGTTCCGGTGAAGCGATCCTAGCAAGGCTGCTTATTCTTTAATAATATTTAAAAGGTATTTTTATATAACTTTATTGAAGTTTCGCAAAACCCGCCGACCGGGCCTGCTGCTGGTAATCCAATAGAGTCTGGTAATCCGCTTCGCTGGCAGGAAGCACTTCCTGCACACCAAGGACTTCAACCATTTGGGGCAAGTCCTGCAACGCCAGGTTCATCGCCTGACGAACCCTTGCGACTTGCTCATCATTCAAGCCCAACGCGCCGATGTAGGGCAGCGTCGGACTGATCGCGCTGCGAGTGACGATGCGCAGCCCGGCGACTTCCTCTGGAGCAAACCGCGCCAGGTAGGCGAAGGTCACGCTGTCGATGGCAGCCAGGTCCGCACGGTCCTCGCGCAACCAGCGCAGGCTGTCGCGATGCCCGCCGCTGATGGCGACGCTGGCGAAGAACCGACCCTGGCGATGCAGGGGCGCCAGGCGCTCGCGCAACAGGTTCATGCCGCTGTTGGAGTCTTCGCCATTGATCACGCCGCGACTGGCGTAGAAGTCCGCCAAGGTTATCCGGGGATTGTCGTTGCGAGTCAGCAGCAAGCTGCAATGATTGCCCGCGCTGCTGTCGGGCAGTTCATAGCGGGGCCGACCGATAACGCGCACTTGGCCGCGCAACTGGGTCATCAGCGGATAGCCGCAGGTTTGCGTCAACAGCAGCTTGGGAGCACACCACAGGCTTAACAAGTCAAGGTGGCCGGCATTCAGGCGCGTCGCGCCCACGTGTTGAAGGATGCGCGTCAGCCATTGCTCGTTGGCCTGCACGACCTGTTGCGGCGCCGTGTACATCAGCAACTCAGCGTAGTGTTCGCTCATGCCTACCTCTTCAAACAAAGGGATGCCGTGGGCTGTCGATGGCCTTGAGTCCGTGGCGGCCGATCAACCGACCATAACCCTGCACCACAAAACCGTCACTGCGAGCCTGCCATTGTTCGCGGCGCGCACGGTAGACCCTCGGCAGGAAATACCACGGCAGTTTCGGCACGTCGTGGTGTACCAGATGCAGATTGAGGTTGAGGAACAACCAGGTCCAGGGCCACCCGGCTTCGTTGATCACCGTGCGCTGTTCGGGTTGCGGGTGCGGGCGGTGTTCGTAGTAGGAACGGATCATCGCCACCGACAAGGCCGGCACGCTGACCAGCGCCAGGTAATGCCATACCGGCAGCGCGCTGTAGCGGGCGATGAAGGCCAGCATCAGCAGGGTCAGAGTGCCGTGGGTCAGCCACATCAACCAGGCCTGGCGCTGGCCTTGACGCAAGCGCTGCAACGCTTCCCACCCCAACGCCCACAAGGCCAGGGGCGCGCCCAGCAGGAAACGTCCGACGATGGTTTTGTTAAGCCAATGCAGCCCGCGTTCGAAACGGGAACTGCCTGCCCATTGTTGCTGGTTGAGGTAGCGGCTTTCCGGGTCGAGGCCGGGAATGGTCAAGTCTTCGTCGCGGTGGTGCAACAGGTGGCTGTCGCGGTACAGGGTGTAGGGATACCAGACCGCCAGGGGCGCGTAGCCGAGAACTTTGTTCAGGGTATTGAAGCGGGTGGGATGGCCATGCAGCAGTTCGTGTTGCAGGGACAGCCAGAGCACCACAATCGGGATCAACAAGGCGGTGCTCAACCACAAGCCGAGCCAGGAGCTGGCGAGAATCACCACGATCCAGCTGGCATAGACGCCGATCAGTAACAGCCAGGTAGGCCATTCCGTGCGGGCGGTGAAGCTTTGCTCCAGGGCTTCGATTTCCTGGCGTTGGGTTTCATCGAGGTAATTGGACATCGGCGGGCTCAGGGCAGGCTGGGCCGACGAAAAAGTCGGCTTCATCCTGCTCTGTGCAATGAGACGGGGAAATCTTGCAGATCGTTTGGTGCTTAGCTTAGAAGCAGATGTTGCGGTGACTACCGAGAATCAATGCCCAAACAAACCCGCTTCGGATTTTTTGGTTTTCTTGTCGGCGCGTTTTTCATCGGCGGTCTTTGCCGGTTTTTTCTTCGCGGCTTTCTTTGAATCCATGCCTTTGGCCATGATGCGTGCTCCACTTACAGGGGATGTAACAAGGGGTATAACACCTATTGCCCGACAGAAGGTGCTTTGCCCGACTTATAATCCCCGGCCCACGATCACGGCTGTCAAAAAACCATGCCTGAGTTGCATATTGATCTGCTGGCAGAGCCTTTATGGCCGCTGCTGAACAAGTTTTACCGCAGCCACAATTCGCCGATGAAAGCCGTCAAGGGCGGGCAATTGTGGGTGGCTCGGCACAGCGAGATTGTCGCCGGATTGTGCTTGAGCCCTGTGGTCGGCGGGCAATGGCTGACCGGGCTGTTTGTCGAGCCGTTGTGCCGTAGGCAGGGGCTCGCGGCGCGACTAATTCGTGAGGCCGTTGCGCCGGTCGAAGGCACCGTTTGGCTATTCTGCCATCCGGAGCTTAAAGGGTTTTATCAGGGGATCGGGTTTACTCAGGAAACAGTGCTGCCGCAGTCTCTGGCGGAACGACTGGCGCGCTACAAACGCAACAAGCCAATGATCGCCATGGGCTTGGAACCGTTGGAGAGGTCGACCGACGATAATGTGTGATCGGCGGTTGTGAGCTGCTGCGACCGATGCGCATAGATATCTACACATCTTGAAGACAGCAACTGACGCAGTTGTCGAGCCCCAGCGAGGCTACGTTGGCCGCACCGTGTGAGCCGGATCACTCATCGGCAGTAGGATCCATATCCGGAAACATCACATCAATAAATCCAAACTTGCTGAAGTCGGTGATCCGCGACGGGTACAACCGACCGATCAGGTGATCGCACTCATGCTGCACCACCCGCGCATGAAAGCCGTCGGCAATGCGCACAATCGGCTCGCCCTTGGGATCAAAGCCTTCGTAGCGAATCTGTTGATAGCGGTCCACCGCGCCGCGCAAGCCAGGCACCGACAGGCAACCTTCATAACCCTCTTCCAGCACCGGGCTTAGCGGCGTGATCAGCGGGTTGATCAGAATGGTCTGAGGCACCGCCGGGGCATCCGGGTAGCGCTCGCTGCTCTCGAAACCAAAGATTACCAGTTGCAGGTCGACGCCAATCTGCGGTGCGGCCAGGCCCACGCCGCCAACGTGCTCCATGGTCTGGAACATGTCGTCGATCAACTGCCACAACTCAGGGCTGTCGAACATTTCCAGCGGGACCGGTGGCGCGATACGCAGCAGGCGCTCGTCGCCCATTTTCAGGATTTCACGAATCATGTTCAGGCTTCGTTGGTAGTGGGTGCGAATGGTCCCGGCCAAGGCCCGAGACGTGCTGTTTTTCATCGTGTTCGCCGAAGTCCTTTTCACCAGGAGCCTTGCCTTCGGTGGACATGTGCTCGATCACCGCATTCATCTCTGCGCCGAGCAACAGCACGGCCGCTGAAATGTAGAAGTACAGGAGCAAGACGATGATCGCGCCGATACTGCCATACATGGCGTTGTAGTCGGCAAAGGTTTTGACGTAATAGCCAAAGCCCAGGGACGCGATGATCCACACCACCACCGCCAGCACGGAACCTGGGGTGATAAAGCGGAATTTCTGTTTCACGTCGGGCATCACGTAGTACATCAACGCCACAGCGAACATCAGCAAGATTACGATCAATGGCCAGCGCAGGATGGTCCACAAGGTGACCACGAATTCCTGCATGCCGATCTGCATCGCCAGCCATTCCATCACTTGCGGCCCGAGGACCATCAGCGCGGCTGCGGCCAGCAACATGCCGGCGATGCCCACGGTGTAGAAAATCGACAGGGGGAAACGCTTCCAGATCGGCCGGCCTTCGACCACGTCGTAGGCGGCGTTCATTGCACTCATCATCAGGCGCACGCCCGCAGAGGCCGTCCACAGCGCAATGACGATACCCACCGACAGCAAGCCGCCCTTGGATTGCTGCAACTGGTCAATCACCGGGTTGACCTGCTCCAGGGCCTGGGGCGGCAATACCAACTCCGACTGCAGGCGCAGCCAGGTAAAAAAGTCCGGCAGGTGCAGGAAACCGATCAGCGCAATGAGGAACAGCAAGAAAGGAAACAGCGAGAACAGCATCTGGTAGGCCAGTGCCGAGGCGTAGGTAGGCATCTCGTCATCGACGAACTCGGTGATGGTGCGCATCAGCACGCGATGCAGCGGCAGATCTTTTAATACTGGAAAAATCATAGCGTCTCCTTTCGCCGCAAAAGGTTGAGTTCGTGGGCGACTCAGGGGCCGTTTTCTACATCAAAGTAGCCTATTTGGCGACATTGAAACAATTTCGAAACTTTAATCACTGCGTGTGACACAAAAACGGCCATCCGTAGATGGCCGCCTCGCTGCTCAAGTGCAGTCAACCGGGTCAGGCTTTATCGATGGTTTTCTTTACCGCATCCTTGGCCTTGCCGACGGCTTGCTGAGCTTCGCCTTTCTTTTCCTGAACCTTGCCTTCGACCTGCAACTTATCGTTGTCAGTAGCGTTACCGACACCTTGCTTAATGTTGCCGATGGCTTCGTTCGCCAAACCTTTTGCCTTATCCGCTGTGCTGCCCATGGTATTACTCCTGTGAACATTCAAGGGTTTTGGTCATTACGCAAGGGTTGACCCTGGGCCTTTGTGCAGAGTTTCAATTATTTTTACCCAGGCATTTCATCGCACTGCACAGGTTTGGCTTTATGTTTTGCGGCCAACCCACGAGAATGCCCGGCACATTCAGGCTCAAACGCTGAATAATAGATCCCGTAGGAAGGTTATGAAACTCAATAAAACACAGGCCATCGCCCGCAGAAACCTGGAACTGGGCGGTGCCGTGCTCGGCGTCAACAACTGCCACTTCACCGACCTGGACCGCAAACGCAACATCTGGTGGTTCGACCTGCCGGTGGGCCGTATTGCCGTGGGCCAGTACGAGTGGATTCATTTGTTGATGCACAACGCAGACAGCGACCAGTTGCTGCACTTGAAAGTGCCGACGGCGTTCCTGCGTGAAAAGCTTGAAGGGTTGGTGGTGCGCAATGCTGGCAAGCGCAAGCCGGAGATTACCCTGGAGCTGAGCGCCGACAAGGATTCGTTCCTGAAAGATGTACGCCCGGCAGGTGCCGGTGTGAGCTTTACGCAATTCATGTTCTGACACTGATCGTCCCCACGCAGACCAGAGCGCAGGAACGATCACTCAACAAAAAGCCCCGCAAATGCGGGGCTTTTTGTTGGATGGCGTGTTACTTCTTCATACCCAGTTTCTTCAGTTCTTCATCGCGCAACTCTCGTCGCAGGATCTTGCCAACGTTGGTGGTCGGCAATGCATCGCGGAACTCCACGGCCTTGGGCACCTTGTAGCCGGTGACGTTGGCGCGCATGTGCTCCATCACCTGTTCTTTGGTCAGGGTGGCGCCCGGCTTGACCACGATGAAGATCTTGATGATCTCTCCGGACTTCTCGTCCGGCACACCGATGGCCGCGCATTGCAGCACGCCCGGCAGGCCGGCCAGTACGTCTTCCAGTTCGTTGGGGTAGACGTTGAAACCAGAGACCAGAATCATGTCCTTCTTGCGGTCGACGATGCGCATGTAGCCGTCTGGCTGGATAATCGCGATGTCACCGGTCTTCAACCAGCCTTCGCTGTCAAGGACTTCGGCGGTGGCGTCCGGGCGCTGCCAGTAGCCTTTCATCACTTGCGGGCCCTTGACGCACAGCTCGCCGATTTCCCCCAGGGCCAACTCCACGCCGTCATCGGTGATGATCTTGCACAAGGTCGATGGCACCGGAATACCGATGGTGCCAATCTGGATGTGCTGGATCGGATTGACGGTGGCCACCGGGCTGGTTTCGGTCATGCCGTAGCCTTCGCAGATGGAGCAGCCGGTGACCGCTTTCCAACGCTCGGCCGCCGCCAGTTGCAGGGCCATGCCTCCGGACAGGGTGACTTTCAGCGCAGAGAAGTCCAGCTTGCGGAAACCTTCGTTGTTGCACAAGGCAACAAACAGTGTGTTCAGGCCGACAAAGCCACTGAACTTCCACTTAGACAACTCCTTGACCATCGCCGGCAGGTCTCGCGGGTTGCTGATCAGGATGTTGTGGTTGCCGATCAGCATCATTGCCATACAATGAAAGGTGAAGGCATAGATGTGGTACAGCGGCAGCGGCGTGATCAGTATCTCGCAACCTTCGTTGAGGTTGGAACCCATCAGCGCCTTGCACTGCAGCATGTTGGACACCAGGTTGCGGTGCGTCAGCATCGCGCCCTTGGCCACGCCGGTGGTGCCGCCGGTGTATTGCAGCACCGCCACGTCGTCGCTGGTGGGGCTGACTTCGGTGACCGGCTGGCCGTACCCCTTGGCCAGCACGTCGTTGAACTTGATCGCCTTGGGCAAGTGATAAGCCGGGACCATTTTCTTCACATACTTGATGACGCTGTTGATCAGCAGCCGCTTGAGCGGCGGCAACAGGTCAGCCACTTCGGTAACGATCACATGCTTGACGGAAGTTTTGGGCACCACGTTTTCTGCCAAGTGCGCCATATTGGCCAGGCAGACCAGGGCCTTGGCCCCGGAGTCGTTGAACTGGTGTTCCATTTCCCGCGCGGTGTACAGCGGGTTG
Source organism: Pseudomonas sp. HY7a-MNA-CIBAN-0227 (assembly GCF_040310325.1). NCBI lineage: Bacteria > Pseudomonadati > Pseudomonadota > Gammaproteobacteria > Pseudomonadales > Pseudomonadaceae > Pseudomonas > Pseudomonas sp. HY7a-MNA-CIBAN-0227. Next base: position 52,473 of record NZ_JBEOPT010000010.1, read on the forward strand.
GTATTGACCACGATCAGGCCGGCACGGATAGCACCAAATACGGCGACCGGGTATTGCAAAACGTTAGGCAGTTGCACAGCGATTCGATCACCGGGCTGCAAGTCGGTATGCTGTTGCAGGTACGCGGCAAACGCTCCGGACAGCTCGTACAACTCACCGTAGGTGATTGTCTTGCCCAGGTTGCTGAAAGCCGGTTTGTTGGCGAAGCGCTGGCAGGACTGTTTCAGTACCGCCTGAATATTTGGATACTCGTCTGGATTGATCTCTGTAGCAATCCCGGCGGGGTACTTATCCTTCCAAAAGTCTTCGTTCATGGAAGCCCACTCCTCAGCGACGCGAATTCATCATCGCATTTGATGCGATTATTATTTGTTTGTATTTTTTAGGGTGAGTCTGGCTGTTTCAAGCAGGCCGAGAGGTCACAAAGCGCGCCGAGAGTAGCAGCTTTGCCAAGGGCCGCCTAGAGCCAAAAGTAGGCCCTACAGTCATAACCATGACTCAAGAATATCTAATGGTCACTTTTAGAGCAAAGATTCTATAACCCGAGAAAAGGCTCTGGAATGGGGCTTTCCCAGCCTCAAGAGCTGACGCGGAGCGTCCAAAGCGGCATTCCCACGCAGAGCGTGGGAATGATCTGACTTCTATCTAGGCGATATCGCGAAGCTCTCTGCGCAAGATCTTACCTACTGGTGTCATCGGCAACGACTCACGCAATACAATCTGTTTGGGCACCTTGTAGCCAGTGAAGTTGGCCTTGCAGTAGCTCTTCAGCTCTTCAAGGCTGACGCCTTGGGCGCGAGCCACCACAAACAGCTTCACCGCCTCCCCGGTGCGCTCGTCTGGCACCCCGATCACCGCACAACTGGCGACGTTTGGATGGGCCATGACCACGTCTTCGATTTCATTGGGGTAGACGTTAAAGCCCGAAACAATGATCAGGTCCTTCTTGCGATCGACGATGCGCACAAAGCCGTCGGGGTCGATCACTGCAATGTCGCCGGTCTTGAGCCAGCCTTCGGCGTCCAGGGTCTCGGCGGTGGCGGCTGGCTGCTGCCAGTAGCCCTTCATCACTTGCGGACCTTTCACACAGAGTTCTCCGCGCTCTCCTAATGGCAACTCCACGCCTTCATCATCAATGACTTTCATCGCCGTGCCCGGCACGGGAATGCCGACCGTACCCAGCCGTGACTTGTTGCCATAGGGGTTGGTACTGGCCACCGGCGAGGTCTCTGTCAGCCCATAACCCTCGCCAATAGCGCAGCCGGTGAGTTGCTGCCAACGTTCGGCGGTGGCCTTGACCAATGCGGTGCCGCCGGAGTTGGTGAGCTTGAGATGGGAAAAGTCCACGTTCTTGAAATCAGGGTGATCCATCAGCGCCACAAACAACGTGTTGAGCCCCAGCAGCCCGGAAAAGCGCCACTTTTTCAGCTCCTTGATAAAGCCGCCAATGTCTCGGGGGTTGGTGATCAGTACGTTGTGGTTGCCGGAAACCATCATGCACATGCAGTTCGCGGTGAAGGCATAGATATGGTACAGCGGCAGCGGCGCGATCATCACCTCCTGCCCCTCCTTGATCAGCGGATGGCCGTCGTCACCGATTTGCGACATGCAGGCGCGCACCTGCTGCATGTTCGCCACCAGGTTGCCGTGGGTAAGCATCGCGCCCTTGGCCAGGCCGGTGGTACCGCCGGTGTATTGCAGCACGGCGATGTCGTCGAGGGTCACCGGGTGAAGGGTGATCGACAGGCCAGCGCCCATGCGCAGCGCGCGCTTGAACGAGACGGCCTGGGGCAGGCTGTAGGCCGGGACCATTTTCTTCACTTTGTCGACCACGGTGTTGATCAGCCAGCCCTTGACGGCGGGCATCAGGTCGCCCATTTTCGCTTCGATCAGGTATTCGATCTCGGTATCGGCGGCGACTTCCTGGACCCGCGAGCCGAACAGATTGAGGTAAACCAGGGCGCGAATGCCGGCATCCTTGAACTGATGACGCATTTCCCGTGGCGTGTACAACGGGTTGGTATTGACCACGATCAGGCCGGCACGCAAGGCGCCGAACACGGCAATCGGGTATTGCAGGACGTTGGGCATCTGCACCGCAATGCGATCGCCCGGCTTGAGGTCGGTGTGCTGTTGCAGGTAACCGGCGAACGCCGCACTCTGGCGCTCAAGCTCGGCGTAAGTCAGGGTGATACCCATGTTGCTGAACGCCGGACGATCGGCAAAGGTCTTGCAGGAACGCTCGAAAACTTCGATCACCGACTTGTAGACGCTAAGGTCGATGTCGGTGGGAACGCCCGCCGGGCGTTTGTCATTCCAGAAATCAGGTTGCATTATTCTTGTCCTTTTACCTGAGTGTGCCCGACCGCTTACTGCTGATTATGGAAAGCGGAGCTTTGGGGACGTTAGCAGCTATGGCCAAACAGGCAAATACACAAAGTCATGTCATTGATTGTATGAATCTTGTCCCTGAGGCCTGGGCTGATCAGACGCCTGCCCACGGATGAGCTATACACTGCAACGACACCGAGCAAAGGAAGCGCCATGAACCACACCACTTTCTGGCTGACCGCGAATGACCGCAGCCGCCTGTACGTCAACCAGTGGCTCCCGGACGGGCCGCCCAAGGCGTTGATCATGTTGGCCCACGGCATGGCCGAGCACGGTGGTCGCTACACCCGCCTGGCCCAGGAACTGTGTGACGCCGGTTATGGGTTGTACGCCCCCGACCAGCGTGGTCATGGCCGGACCGCCGACGAAGGCACCCTCGGGCTGTTTGCCGAGAAGGATGGCTGGAACAAAGTGGTGGGCGACCTGGCCAGCCTCAACCAGCACATCGGCCAGCAAGCGCCTGGGGTGCCAATCATTCTGCTGGGCCACAGCATGGGCAGCTATATCGCCCAAGCCTATCTTTTGCACCACAGCGCCAGCCTGCATGGAGCGATTCTCAGTGGCTCGAATTTCCAGCCAGTGTCGCTATACCGCGCCGCGCGTGTGATCGCCCGCGCCGAACGCCTGCGCCAAGGCCTGAGGGGCCGTAGCGCACTGATCGAGTTTCTGTCGTTCGGCTCTTTCAACAAGGCTTTCAAGCCCAATCGCACCGCGTTCGACTGGCTCAGCCGCGCCCCGGACGAAGTCGACAAGTACGTCAACGACCCGCTTTGCGGCTTCCGATGCACCAACCAGCTATGGATCGACCTGCTGGGCGGCTTGCAGCAAATCAGCAAAGCGTCCAATCTCGCTCAAATCGATCCGGGCCTGCCGATCTTGGTGATGGGCGGTGAATGTGATCCAGTCAGTGAAGGCAAGCGTCTCAAGAACCTGGCCCACGCCCTGCGTGAAGCCGGCTGCCAGAACCTGCAGCTGAATATTTACCCGCAGGCGCGCCACGAATTATTCAACGAAACCAACCGTGACGCAGTCACAGCCGATGTTCTGGTGTGGCTGACCCAGGCCGTGAACCATCGTCGGCCTGCGCGATGCGAATAACTATTTCGTTTAAAATCAACGCATTAAGATTACTGATTAGCCACAGGATGCACCAATAGATGACCCAGGTTACCAACACTCCGTACGAAGCTCTCGAAGTCGGCCAGACCGCCAGCTACAGCAAAACCGTTGAAGAGCGCGATATCCAGCTGTTCGCGGCGATGTCTGGCGACCACAACCCGGTGCACCTGGACGCCGAATTTGCCAAGGCAACCATATTCAAGGAGCGTATCGCCCACGGCATGTTCAGCGGTGCTCTGATCAGCGCGGCGGTGGCATGTGAGTTGCCTGGTCCCGGCACTATCTATATCGGGCAGCAAATGACCTTCCAGAAGCCGGTGAAAATCGGCGATACCCTGACCGTGCGTCTGGAAATTCTCGAAAAGCTGCCCAAGTTCCGGGTGCGCATTGCAACCCAAGTGTTTAACCAAAGGGATGAGTTGGTAGTGGATGGCGAAGCGGAGATTCTCGCGCCGCGCAAGCAGCAGACGGTGACATTGACTCAGTTGCCGGCAATCAGCATCGGCTGATTATCGCCCACCCATGAAAAACCCCGCATTTGCGGGGTTTTTTTATCACTCAAACACGACTCAAGACTGAGCGCGCGCCTGGTTACGCAGGACTTTTACCTGATCGTGATTGCGTTGCACGCCATGGAACTGCCGTTCAACCAGATCACGAATGCCCAGCAAGTTATGTTTGTTGATTTTCTCGATGGCCTCTTTATAGGCCTTCAGTGCATGGTCTTCACCGCGCTCGGCTTCGTTCAACACGGCCTCTTCATCCTTGCCGGTCACCAGAGACTTCACGTCGACCCAGCCGCGATGCAAGGCGCCGCTGACGCTACCGGAGTCTTGCGGATCACCACCCAAGGCACGCACGGCGCTCTGCAATTCAGTAGCAGCGGTGGCGCAATCGGCAGAGCGCTTTTGAAACAGCGCTTTGAGTTCTGGATGCTTGATGTCTTCGACGCAGGTCTTGAAGCCTTCCTGGCCGTCTTTGCTGGTTTCGATCAGGTCATTGAGAACGGAGATCGATTCTTTGTTGATGTCAGTCATTTTTCAATTCCTTCCCGGGTTAAGACGCTTGCCTTAGTGACTGCAGTGCCCGTGCCAGCTTTTAAAAACTAAATAATCTTTACTTTTCATATATTTACAGATTATCAAAAAACTGTATCCGCTTTATTTGCATGATCTGTCATTTGGCCTTCATGCAGAATGCCTGTATTTTCCAAGGTATCGACCTGATTGCCTGAAGCCCCATGAATCCTGAAAAACTCGAACTGCTGATTACCCGCCAAATGCCCTTCGGCAAGTACAAGGGCCGAATCATCGCCGACTTGCCTGGCCAATACCTGAACTGGTTCGCCCGTGAAGGTTTCCCTCACGGCGAGCTCGGAGGTTTGCTGGCGCTGATGCAGGAAATCGACCACAACGGCCTGTCCGAATTGCTGGAGCCGCTACGCGCCAAACACGGCAAGCCCGCCCCTCGTCATTAAAGGAGCCCGACCATGCAACGGAACGCAGACAGCACCCGCGACGAACTTCACTGGCAGGCCATCGCTCAGCGCTATGACCTGGAGCCCGGCCCCATCAACCTGGAAAACGGTTACTTCGGGCGCATGAGCAGTGCGGTACTTGACCAGTATCAGAACAATGTTGCCTTCATCAATCGCAGCAATTCGATCTATGTGCGCCAACATTACGAGCAGGGCGAAAACGTCGAGGTTCGTGACCAGTTGGCGCACTTGTTGGACGCCGATCCCGAAGCCATCGCCCTCACCCGTTGCGCCTCCGATGCGTTGCAATCGCTGATCCGCAATTACAACCGCTTGCAGCCGGGCGACCAGGTGCTGATCAGCGACCTGGAATACGACACCGTCAAAGGCGCCATGCGCTGGCTGGCGCGCCATCGTGGGGTGGAAGTGGTCGAGATTGCCCATGCGCATCCGGCCAGCGTCGATAGCCTGGTGCAGACCTACCGCGATGCCTTTGCACGTTACCCACGCCTAAAATTGCTGGCCCTGACCTATGTCACCCACCGCACCGGGCTGGTGATGCCGGTCGAAGCGATTGCCACAGCAGCCAGGGAACACGGCGTTGATGTCATCCTCGACGGCGCCCACGCCCTGGGCCAGATCGAATTCAACCTGGCACAGCTGGGCATCGCCTTTGCAGGCTTCAACCTGCACAAATGGATCGGCGCGCCGTTGACCCTGGGTTTTATCTATATCGACCCGCGGCGGTTGGCGGACATTGATCCAGACATGGGCGAGTTTCACTACCCGACCACCGATGTACGCGCCCGCACGCCCTACAGCACGCCGAATATTCCAGCGCTGATGACCTTGCCACTGGTATTCGAAGAGCATCGAGCATTGGGTGGCGCCAAGGCCAAGGGTGCCCGCCTCAACTACCTGCGGGATTTGTGGGTGCGTGAGGTGCGGCCATTGCCGGGGGTTGAGGTGCTGACGCCGGATGATCCACGGCTGTATTGCGGCATCACGGCGTTCAAGTTCACCGGGCAGGTGGATCAGCAGGTGATGGTGGATCGGCTCTTGAATGAGTACAACCTGTTCACCACAACCCGCACCGGGGCGGCATTTGGCAGTTGTATTCGGGTGACGCCGGGGTTTGTGACTTCAGCAACGGACATCGGTGTTCTGGTTAAGGCGATTACCGAGTTGAGCCGTTGCTCGTGACTTTCACCAGACAAAAAAAAACGGTGCACCGACCAAGGGCACCGCAAAAAACCGTAGAACACAGCAACAACGATTCGGTAAATCCAATCAGTCCAGCAGCGCCAAGGCCTCGGCGGTGCATTCCTGAATGCGAGCCCAGTCGCCGTTCTTGATCCACTCGGGGTCAAGCATCCAGCTACCGCCCACGCACATCACGTTTTTCAACGCCATGTAGCTCTTGATATTGGCCGGGCCTACGCCGCCAGTCGGGCAGAATTTCACTTCGCCGAACGGACCGCCAAGGGCCTTGATGGCGGCGACGCCACCGCTCACTTCCGCCGGGAACAGCTTGAAGCGGCGATAACCCAGGCCGTAGCCTTCCATGATGCCGGAGGCGTTACTGATGCCTGGCAACAGCGGAATCGGGCTGTCGACTGAAGCCTCCAGAAGGTCACGGGTAATGCCGGGGGTGACGATAAACTGCGAACCGGCAGCTTCAGCCGCCGCCAGCATGGAGCGATCCAGCACAGTGCCGGCGCCGGTCATTAGCTCCGGGCGCTGCTCGCGCAGCAGCTGGATGGCCTTGAGGCCAAACTGCGAACGCAGGGTCACTTCCAATGCGGTCAAGCCCCCAGCCGCCAGGGCATCGGCCAACGGCAGGATGTCCTGTTCGCGGGCAATGGTGATCACCGGCAAGATCCGCGCCTTGGCGCAGAGGCTGTCGATCAGGGCAACTTTGTCCGCCATGGAAACGGTGGGTTGAGGGCTTTTCATCGCGGCTGATCCTTGGCTTATGGGCACCAGTAAATCTCTAAAGTAGGTTGCAAAAACGCGCGAACCGGCATGGCAGCGACATCGTCACTGGCCAGCGCTTCGCTCAGGGTGGTCAATTTCGAATTGCCGGAAATCGACAACACGGTGTACTTGGCGGTGGCCAGCAATGCGCGACTCATGGTCAGGCGTTGGTGAGGCACGGTAGGCGCCAGCATCGGCCAGCAACGGCGCGTGCCGTCCACTTTCAATGCTTCGGTCAGGTTCGGGCTGTTGGGGAACAGCGACGCGGTGTGACCGTCATCGCCCATGCCCAACACCAGCACATCAATCCCAGGCAGCTCTGCCAACTGGCGATCAGCCTGCTCGGCGGCGGCCTCCAGGTTAGCCGCGACACTGTACAGGCTCAGAAACTTGGCCTGGGCCGCCGGGCCTTGCAGCAAATACGTCTTCAACAGGCCGGCGTTGCTGTCGGCGTGTTCCACCGGCACCCAGCGCTCGTCGGCCAGGGTAATAACCACCTTGGACCAGTCGAGGCCTTGCTTGGCCAGGTTCTGGAAAAACGCCACCGGGCTGCGGCCACCGGAAACCACCAGGGTCGCCTCGCCACGGGCACTGATGGCCGCGCGCAGTTGCTCGGCCACGTCATTGGCCAAGCCCTCGGCAAGCAGCACCGGGCTGCGGTACTCATGGGCGCTAACGCCCTGAGGCAGTTTCAATTCAGATATCGCCATACCACGACCTCCCATCCCGCGTAATCAGTGCAATGGAGCTCATCGGCCCCCAGGAACCCGCCGCATACGGCTTGGGCGCGTCACCGGACTTTTTCCAGCCGGCGATCAACTGGTCACACCACTTCCACGCAGCTTCGATTTCATCTTTACGGACAAACAGGTTCTGATTGCCGCGCATCACTTCCAGCAACAACCGCTCGTAGGCATCGGGAATCCGCGCGCTACGATAGGTGTCGGAAAAATTCAGTTGCAGCGGCCCGCTGCGCAGTTGCATGCCCTTGTCCAGGCCCTGCTCTTTAGTCATCACGCGTAAGGAAATCCCTTCGTCCGGTTGCAGGCGGATGATCAACTTGTTGCTGATCTGCAGGCGCTGCTCGGGGGCGAAGATGTAGTGGGACGGTTCCTTGAAGTGGATAACGATCTGCGACAGCTTCTGCGGCATGCGCTTGCCGGTACGCAAGTAGAACGGCACCCCGGCCCAACGCCAGTTACGGATATCGGCACGCAGAGCGACGAAGGTTTCGGTGTCGCTCTGGGTGTTGGAGTTCTCTTCTTCCAGATAACCCGGCACCGGCTTGCCGGCGCTGTAGCCGGCGATGTACTGGCCACGCACCACCTGGGTGGTCAGACCCTCTGGGCTGATAGGCGCCAGAGCCTTGAGCACTTTGACTTTCTCGTCACGGATGCTGTCGGCGGACAGGTCGGCCGGCGGGTCCATGGCAATCAGGCAGAGCAGTTGCAGCAGGTGGTTCTGGATCATGTCTCGCAGTTGCCCGGCCTTGTCGAAATAACCCCAGCGACCTTCGATACCGACCTTCTCGGCCACGGTGATCTCCACGTGGGAGATGTAGTTCTGGTTCCACTGGGTTTCGAACAGGCTGTTGGCAAAGCGCAGGGCAATGAGGTTTTGGACTGTCTCTTTACCCAGATAATGGTCAATACGGTAGGTGCGATTTTCCGGAAAAAACTGCGCGACGGCGTCGTTAACCTTGCGGGACGAATCCAGGTCCGAGCCGATGGGTTTTTCCATCACCACACGGGTGTTTTCCGAAAGGCCGACCTTGGACAGGTTCTCGCAGATCGCGCCGTACACTGCTGCTGGGGTAGCGAAGTAGGCAATCAGACGCTGCTCGTGACCGGCTTTTTCGGCCAGGGCGACGTAGTCGTCAACCTTCATGAAGTCGACGTGCAGGTAAGTCAGGCGTGCCAGGAAGCGTTGGACGATGCTTTCGTCCAGTTCCTGACCCACATATTTACGTAATTCTTTCTCGATGTAGGCCAGGTGCTGTTGCTCGGAACCGGCTTCACGGGCCAAGGCCAGGATGCGAGTATCGTCGTGCAAGAGCCCGGCACCATCAAGTTGATAGAGGGCAGGAAACAACTTGCGCAGCGCCAGATCACCCAAGGCGCCAAACAGGGCAAAGGTGCAGGGTTCTACGGTTATCGAAGGCATGATGTTTGTTCTTTTATCAAGTTAAGCTACAAATACCTTTTTTTAAGGCATCACTCAAGGAAAAATGTAGTAATAATCACAACATTTTCCCGAATTACTGATTGCAAGTGGTGGTGTTCAACTACCCTCAGTAGGATAGGCCACCGCAAAGGGCCGCTCGTCGATTGGTTGACGACCCTTATTTGCATCGTCGCCCTAAGGAAACACTGAATGGACCGCGTGCGAAATCTCCTGGAACAGATCCAGAAACGCCTCGAAGAATTGAACAAGGCTGAACGTAAAGTCGCCGAGGTCATCCTGCTCAACCCGCAGCAGGCGACCCGCTTCTCTATCGCCGCCCTCGCCCAGGCTGCTTCGGTCAGCGAACCGACGGTCAACCGCTTTTGCCGATCGTTCGGCGTCAGTGGTTACCCTGAACTTAAATTGCAGCTGGCACAAAGTTTGGCCAGTGGCGCCGCGTATGTCAGCCGCGCCGTGGAGCCCGATGACAACCCCGAGGCCTACACCCAGAAGATCTTTGGCAGCGCCATCGCGTCCCTGGACAGCGCCTGCCAGGCCCTGGACCCGAACCTGATCAGCAAAGCTGTAGACCTGCTGATCCAGGCCCGGCAGATTCACTTCTTCGGCCTCGGTGCTTCAGCACCCGTGGCCATGGATGCCCTGCACAAGTTTTTCCGCTTCAACCTGGCGGTGACGGCCCATGCCGATGTGCTGATGCAACGGATGCTCGCCTCGGTGGCCCACACCGGGGAGTTGTTCGTGATCATTTCCTACACCGGCCGCACCCGTGAACTGGTGGAAGTGGCACGCATTGCCCGGGAAAACGGCGCTTCGGTGCTGGGCCTGACTGCCGAGAACTCACCACTGGCGAAGGCCAGCACCCTGAGCCTGAACATTCCGCTGCCGGAAGACACCGACATCTATATGCCGATGACTTCGCGGATCATCCAATTGACGGTACTGGATGTGCTGGCCACCGGCATGACCTTGCGCCGTGGCGTGGATTTCCAGCCGCATTTGCGCAAGATCAAAGAGAGTTTGAATGCCAGCCGGTATCCGGTTGGGGATGAGTTCAACTAGGCCACATCTTTATCGACAGTACTGGCCTCATCGCGGGCAAGCCCGCGATGACAGCATCAGCAACACTGCAGATTCTGGACTAGACTCCCGCCCGCGCCTGCAAACTCAAATGCGCCCTCTCCCCCGGCGCCAGGCTGGTACCGGCCATCGCCGACTCAACGCAGACAAACCCCGCCGCCTCGTTAAAACTCACCCCCAGCAACGGCCGACTGCCCGGATGCCACACCACCGTGTCGGTGCTGTCGCCGGTATCGATGCACAGTTCCCGCTGCCAGGCATGGTCCTTTAGATGCAATTCGCCGTCATGTTGGAACACCCGCTGGCAGCCGCCATCGACCCGCAGTTCACCTTCCTGCTGGCACGTCTGGCGACTTAGTTGATCATAACCCTGCGCGCCATCAAGCCCAGACAGCGCTACCTCGCCGACGTTGCCAATCCGCCAATAAGCGTGCAAAGCGTGGCTCAATTGGCAGGGTAGTTCGTCCTGATGCTCGGTACTCAGGCGTAATTCCAGGCTCTCCCCAAGGTGCGCATGCAGGTCGACCTGCCAATCGCACAACTGCAATTGCCAGTGCAAACGCACGCCATCGTCGTCGGTGCTGCTGCTGTCCAGTAGTTTCCAGTCGATTAATCGTGCCCAGCCATGGGACGGCCAAGCGTTTTCGCTGGGGTGACGGCCATACCACGGCCAACACACCGGCACGCCACCACGGATCGCGCCCACTTGCGGCCACTTGGCCGCGCACCACAGCCAGGGTTTCTGGCCCTTGGGCTGAAAGTGCAGCAATTGTGCGCCCTGGCGACTGAACACCGCCTGGCACAGCGGGTGGTCGATCACCAGCACCTCGCGCATCTGAAAGCGCTCCCACGCAAACACCGGACGTTCGCGCAAGGATGTGAAAAAGCGTTGCAGCGGATGCTCATGCATGTGCCACGGTCCTGAAAATCATCACAACACGTCCCAAAAAAAACGGATAGCCAAAGCTATCCGCAAAATGCGCACAGAGAGAAGGAGCTTATCGCAACAGCGTTAGAACACCGACTGAATTTTCAGGCCAGCGACCAAGGCGTTGTCGACTTTATCCACGCCACCTGGATGCACAACGTATTGCAGGTTGGGACGCACGGTCAGCCAGTTGGTGACGTGGAAGCCGTAGTTGATTTCAGCGTTGTATTCAGTGCTGAGAATCGGCCGGTAGCCCATGTTGTCGTAGTCATCGATACCGTTGACAGCGTTAGCCAACTTGGCGTTCTTCGCAACATCGTCGTTCACGTGGATACGCGCAATACCAATACCCATATCATCCTTCGGACGGGAATCGAACGCGCCTTTGTACACCAGCATCACCGACTGGTAGTTGTCGACAGTGTTGGTGTCCTTGTCATGGAACGTAGCGTTGGCTGCGATGTTCAGGCCGCGCGACGCGTCACCGTTGTGGGTGGTGAGTTGCTGTTGGGCCACGAACCAGTAGCCGTGCTTACTGCTGTGGGTCGCGTAATCCTTGTTGTTCGGGCTTTGCGGAGCACCATTGGCGCCTTCATAGACGTCATTGGCCTCGGCGGTACTCTTGTAGTAACCGACACGGTATTCGCCCGGCAGGTTGTTCACCTTAGGTGACCAAACCAGTTCAACTGGCAAGATGGTGCCTTTGGTACCACTGCCGCTGAGCTTGAAGCCGTTGCCGCTTTCCAGTTGCGACGGGTTCTGGTTGTACGCACCTATCTGTGCGTAGAACTCAGGCGTGATGTTGTACTTCACGCGGATCGCCGCCTGGCTGACCGGCCAGTTGTACCAGATGCTGCCGACCCAGTTACCTACCTGGGAACCGCAGAACGCCAGGTTCTGGAATTCGCACGGGAAGGTGTTGAAGTCTTCGCCTTCGCCGAAGTAACCGGCCTTGACGTCCAGTTTACCGTCGAGGAACTGGTGTTGGACCCACAACTGGGTCAGACGGGTCATCTGCCCACGACCCCAGACTTCCTGGGAAGAACTGAAGGTGCCGGCACGCGGGTCGCCGATACGGTCGTTGGAAATGTTTCGACCATTACGGTGAGTGACCTGGATCTTGGCCTGGGTGTTATCCCAGCCGATCAGTTTTTCCAGGTCCAACGCCACGCCCAGGCCGTACTGGTCAGAATAACGTGCAGTCTTGTCGTCGTTGTAGCCGCCCTTGAGGTTGGCACCTACTTCACCGACGTAGTCCATCTTGATGTCGATACCTTGCTCGATCAGCTTGGTCCGCTCACCACCCCAATCGCCCGTCATCCACTTGGAATCAGCGCTAAACGCATCGTCCGCCATCGCATTAGCAGACAAGACCAGTGCTGCCACACCCGACAATTGGCAGATCAGCCGGGTATTGATGTGTTTCTGTTTCATCCGTACATCCTCGTCTTTATTGTTATTAAACTGTTTTTATCTAACGCGGTTTACATTTTTTATCTAAAACAATGAGTTATCTGCCCTTGCGGTGCTCTTAACGTCCCTTGAACTGGGCGACGTTGTCGGCACGATCCTGTGCGGGCAACGACGCGACAGTACCCAGGCGCTCGCCAGTCTTCGCGTCGAACAGCAACACCTTGGCCGGGTCGAACTGCAGGGTCAGGGTCTCGCCCACCTGTGGCGCCACATCGGGCGCCAGGCGGCAGCAGACCTTACTGTCATTGAGCGTGACAAAGACCAGAGTGTCCGGCCCGGTCGGCTCGGTCACTTGTACCTCGGCACGAATGGTCGGCATGCCCGCCGACTCGCCGGACGCCAGCACGATCTGCTCCGGACGAAGGCCCAGAATGACCTCACGGTCTTCAAGGCCGATGTCGCTCATGCTCATCGGCAATTCACAACGCGCCTGGCCGCTGTCCAGCAGCGCCACCAGGCGGCCATCCTTGCGTTGCAAACGCAGTGGAATGAAGTTCATTGGCGGTGAACCGATAAAGCTGGCGACGAACAGGTTGGCCGGATCGTTGTAGATCTGTTTCGGCGTGCCGAACTGCTGAATGATGCCGTCCTTCATCACCGCCACTTTGTCGCCCAGGGTCATCGCCTCGATCTGATCGTGGGTGACGTAGACGGTGGTAGTTTTCAGACGCTGGTGCATCAGTTTCATTTCGGTGCGCATCTCGACCCGCAGCTTGGCGTCGAGGTTGGACAGCGGTTCGTCAAACAGGTAGATCTTCGGCCGACGGGCCAGCGCGCGGCCCATGGCCACACGCTGTTGCTGACCACCGGACAACTGGCCCGGCTTGCGATTGAGCAAGTGCTCGATCTGCAGCAGCTTGGCGACCCGCGCGACTTCCTCGTCGATGGCCGACTGCGGCATCTTGCGAATTTTCAGACCGAATTCGATGTTCTCGCGCACGCTCATAGTCGGGTACAGCGCGTAGGACTGGAACACCATGGCGATGTCGCGATCCTTGGGGCTCATGCCGCTGACGTCCTGGTCACCAATCATGATCGCGCCGCCGGTGATGTTTTCCAGGCCGGCGATGCAGTTCATCAGCGTCGACTTGCCGCAACCCGAAGGTCCAACAAGAATCAGGAACTCACCTTCCTTGATCGACAGTTCGATGTTCTTCAGGGTGTCGGGCAGGCCGGCGCCGTAAGTCTTGTTTACATTGCGAAGTTCGAGCGTTGCCATGATTACCCCTTGACTGCGCCGGCCGTCAGCCCGCGCACGAAATACTTGCCTGCGATCACATAGACCAACAGGGTCGGCAGCCCGGCGATCATCGCCGCTGCCATATCAACGTTGTATTCCTTGGCCCCAGTACTGGTGTTGACCAGGTTATTGAGCGCCACCGTGATGGGCTGCGAGTCGCCACTGGAGAACACCACGCCGAAGAGAAAGTCGTTCCAGATCTGAGTGAACTGCCAGATCAGGCAGACCATGATGATCGGAGTCGACATCGGCAAAATGATCAGGCGGAAGATCGTGAAAAATCCTGCGCCATCCAAACGTGCAGCCTTCACCAGCACATCGGGAATGCTGACGTAGTAGTTACGGAAGAACAGCGTGGTGAACGCCAGGCCGTAAACCACGTGCACGAACACCAGGCCGGCGGTGGTGTTGGCCAGGCCCATTTTGCCCAGGGTGAACGAGGCCGGCAGCAGTACGGTCTGGAACGGCAGGAAGCAACCGAACAGCAACAGGCCGAAGAACAACTGCGAACCACGAAAACGCCACATCGACAGCACATAGCCGTTCAGTGCACCGATGGCAGTGGAGATCAGTACCGCCGGGACGGTGATCTTGATCGAGTTCCAGAAGTAGCCATCGACCGTAGCCCAGGCCTTGACCCAGCCGATGCCGCTGACCACCGTCGGCCAGCTCAGCAGGTTGCCGGTGCTGATGTCTTCCGGCGTCTTGAAGCTGGTCAACAGCATGACCACCAGCGGCACCAGATACAGCAGCACGGCGAGGATCAGCACCGCGTAGATCGCGATGCGACTCAGGCTGATGGAGGATTTGTGGGCGAGACTAGTCATTGCGCTTGGTCCTCAGCTCGGAGTACAGGTAAGGCACGATGATTGCGAGAATCGCACCGAGCATCAGAATCGCACTGGCCGAACCCATGCCCATCTGACCGCGACTGAAGGTGAAGGAATACATGAACATGGCGGGCAGGTCGGACGAGTAGCCCGGACCACCGGCAGTCATCGCCGCCACCAGGTCAAAACTCTTGATGGCGATGTGCGCCAGAATCATCACTGCGCTGAAGAACACCGGACGCAGGCTGGGCAGCACCACTTTCCAGTAGATGCGCGGCATGCTCGCGCCATCGATCTGGGCGGCACGAATGATCGATTGATCGACACCGCGCAGGCCAGCCAGGAACATCGCCATGATAAAGCCCGAGGCTTGCCACACTGCGGCAATCACCAGGCAATACACCACACGATCAGGGTCGATCAGCCAGTCCAGGCGAAAGCCTTCCCAGCCCCAGTCACGCAACAGTTTGTCCAGGCCCATGCCTGGGTTGAGCAGCCATTTCCAGGCGGTACCGGTGACGATCATCGAGAGCGCCATCGGGTACAGGTAAATGGTGCGGATAAAACCTTCGCGGCGGATGCGCTGGTCGAGGAACACCGCCAGCAGCACGCCGATTACCAGGGTGATGCCGATGAACATCCCGCCGAAAACCGCGAGGTTCTTGCTCGCCACCCACCAGCGGTCGTTGTCGAACAACCGTGCGTATTGCGCCAGGCCTACCCATTTGTAGGACGGCAGGAAAGTCGAGTTAGTGAATGACAGAAGGAACGTCCACAGGATATAGCCATAAAAGCCCACCAGAACGATGAACATGCTGGGCGCCAGCACCAGTTTGGGTAGCCAGCGCTGCAGTGCATCGAACGGCGAGGCTTTGCTGAACACAGCAACAGAACTCATGGGGAAAATCCGCGCAAGGGAAAAATTACAAAGGCATTCCTTGTGGGAGCGGCGGTGCGCCGCTCCCACAAGGGTTTACTTGGCAGACTTGATCGCTGAGCCCAGTTGCTTGGCGGTTTGCGCAGGGTCGGCCTTCGGGTCGTTGATGAAGTTGGTCACCACGTCAAAGAACGCACCCTGTACGGCCAGCGTGGTCGCCATGTTGTGCGCCATGCTCGGTTGCAGGCCGCCGGACTTGGCATCCACCAGGAAATCCTTGGCCGCGGTCTGGGCGCAGGAGTCAAAACCGTACTTGCCCATGTCGCTCAGCATGTCGTTACGAACCGGGATCGAGCCCTTGTTGATGCTGAAGACTTTCTGGAAGTTCTCACCCAGGACGACCTTGGCGATGTCCTGCTGACCCGCCGCAGTACCCTTGTCTTTCTGCTTGAACACCGCCAGGGAGTCGATGTTGTAGGTGAAGGCTTTTTCGGTGCCAGGGAAGGCTACGCATTCGTAGTCCTTGCCGGCGACTTTCTTGGCCGCTGTCCACTCGCTCTTGGCCCAGTCACCCATGATCTGCATACCGGCCTTGCCGTTGATGACCTTGGCCGCTTCCAGGTTCCAGTCCTGGCCCTTGCCGTCGGCGTCCATGTAGGTCGCGACTTTCTTCAGTTCTGTCAGCGCCTTGACCATTTCAGGACCGGTCAGGGTGGCGTTATCCAGATCGACCAGGGCTTTCTTGTAGCCGTCTACACCCATGACCGAGAGCACTACGGCTTCGAAAACGGTGCTGTCCTGCCAAGGCTGGCCGCCGTGAGCGAGCGCGATGAAGCCCGCCGCCTTGAGCTTGTCGCCGGCCGCGTAGAATTCCTGGAGGGTGGTAGGATTTTTTTCGATACCGGCTTTTTTGAAGACTTCAGGGTTGATCCACAGCCAGTTGACGCGGTGAATGTTCACCGGCACGGCGACGTATTCACCTTCGTACTTCACGGTATCGGAGACTTTCTTGTCGAGCAGGCTGTCCCACTTCTCTTCCTTGGCAACGTCCTTCAGGACATCGGTGTCGAGCAGCCCGGTAGACGCCCATTCCTGGATGTCCGGGCCTTTGATCTGGGCAACACCTGGCGGGTTACCAGCGACCGCACGGCTTTTCAGCACGGTCATGGCTGTGGCACCACCGCCACCTGCGACGGCGCCGTCTTTCCAGGTGAAGCCGTCTTTCTCGACTTGGGCCTTCAGGACATCTACCGCCGCTTTCTCTCCGCCGGAGGTCCACCAATGCACAACTTCAACCGTCCCTTTCGAGTCGGCGGCAAGAGCAGTGAGGGGAAACAACGAGGCAATGGAAATAGCGACGGCGAGGCGATTAATCGCGTTCATCTGAGTACCTTTTCTTGTTGTTATGCATGCAAGTCTGGTGCTTGCGCTGCATGGGATTCTAAACAGGGATTTTTGACTTGCAGGTAACAAAGGGACGCTCCTATGTCACCAGCTGGTTACATAGGCGCCCGTGCCCAGAGCGCTGGCCATGCTCGGAGATAAGGGGAGGCCGGGCAGCAGCACCGCTTGCCAGGCATGGTACAGGTCCGGCTTGCCACCCCAAACCTTGCTGCTCGGCAGGTTTTTCGGGCTCAGTTCATGGTGCCAACTGCCATGGATGCGGTCGATAAAGTGGATTTCACAGAACTCCCAGAACCGCCGATACCAGGTTTCGTAATGCAGCTCGCCGGTGCGTTTGAGCAAGGCCTGTGCAGCGGCGCTGGCTTCGGCGTGGGTCCAGTGCAAACGCTCGCGCACCACCGGACGTTGCTCCCAGTCGAGGGTGTAGACGATGCCGGGCGCGCCATCCACGGCCCAGCCGTATTCGCAGGCGCTGGCGAATAAACTCTTGGCGTCGGCCAGCAGCCAGTTGGGTGTAAGCAGCCCGGTTTGCTCGCGCGCGGCTTCCAGATGCAACACCAGGCGCGCCCATTCGAAACCGTGGCCGGGGGTGATGCCGTAGGGACGAAAGCCGTCGGCCGGGTTATCTTCGTTGTAACCACGCAACGGTTGCCAGTGGCGGTCGAAGTGTTCGATCACCATGAATTGATTGGTGCCAGCGTGGTTGTGGATGACACGCTCGACGATGCGCAGCGCCCGGTCCAGCCAACGTTTGTCACCCGTGACATCGGCCAGGGCAAGGAAGGCCTCGGTGGCGTGCATGTTGCTGTTGGCGCCGCGATAGGCTTCTACGCCGCCCCAGTCCTGCGCGAAGGATTCGAGCATCGCGCTCTCCTCCTCGCTCCAGAAGTACTGGTCGATGATGTGGATGGCGTCGTTGAGCAAGGTTTGCGCACCGGGGGCTCCGGCTACCACGGCAGAGCTGGCCGCCAGGGCGACAAAGGCATGCAGGTAGGCAGCCTTGCCGGTGTTGCCGTCGCTGGCGCCTGGGGTCGCGAACCAGCCGCCATATTCAGCATCCCGCAGCGGGCCACTGAGGCTTGCGACGCCGTGTTCCACCAGGTCGGCGTAGCCCGGCAGCCCCATGGCATGGGCCATGGCGAAGCTGTGGGTCATGCGGGCGGTGTTCATGGTTTCGGTGCGGGCATTGGTGGGCAAGCGACCTTGGTCGTCGAGGTTGCCGAAACCGTCAGGGAGTTTGGAGGCCTTGGCGAACGACAGCAGGCGCTGGCCTTCAGCGGCGAGCCAGGCGTGATGGGCGGGTGCGTTCAGCCAACTGCTGGAAGGCAGCGGTTGCATGGTCATGATTGGCCCTTTTTGTTTTTGTGGGGTGGCAGGAGTCTAAACAAAGGGAGGGCGGGGGCAAGTAACCAAGAGGGCTGGAAATGTCACTGACTGGTGACATGAGTCGAACAGATCACTTGTGATGAGGGCTTTCTGTGGCAAGCCCCCTCGCCACAACAAGCCCACTCATTCAGGAGGTCATTGCCCGAGCGGCGTGACCTTGGCTGGCGCGTTGAGTTGCTGCTGCAGGTTCTGCACCTGGCTCTGCAAGGTAGTGATATTGCGGGTGGTCTGGATGCGGAACACATCGAATTCTTTGTTGGTAGGACCCTCGGAAGCAGCCGGACGGTTGTCCTGCTCGCTCTTGAGTACCAGTAGATCCTGCTCCAGGCGGGCGATGGCCACCGTTGGATTGCCCTGCTTCTTCAAGGACGCCACATCGGTGCTCAGCTCCTTGACCTCGGCATTCACCTTACCCGCTTCAACTTGAGCGGCTTTAAACGTCGCCAGTTCAGCCGCCAGGGCTTTGGCCTGGGCTTGCAATTGCACATTGGCAGTCGCCAGCTCAGTGGTGCTGGCAGTCATCTGCGCCAGGCGCTTGTCCAGGTCGGTAGCCTGGCCAGCCACGCCTTGTTGCTGCTTGCCCTGCTCCAGCAATTGGCTTTCAAGCTGCTTGATCTGCATCTTCAGCGCTTCGCTGCCGTTATTGACGTTGGCCTCACTGGCCACCACCTTGCCGGAAATGTCCTGCAGGCGCCCTGCCGCTTCTTCGCTAATGCGCGCGAAGCTTTCCTGGGTCGCCACCAACTGCTGCCCCATCAGGGAAATCTGCTGGAAGCTCCACCAGGCAAGACCGGCGAAGGCGAACAACAGCGCGCCAACCAATGCCCACAGCGGGCCGGTGCTCGCACTCTTGACCTTGACCACCGGTGCGGGTCGGGAGCGTACGGAAGTGGCCGGGGTCGGCACAAAATCATCGTCGTCCGCACTGTCGGCGCGAAGGCTCGGCACATTGTCGAAGTCGTCGTTAGCATCGTTACGCATGAATCAACCTTAAACCCTTGAGGTAGCCACATGGAAAGCCCAGCGGCGGGAGTATAAACCCCTTGCACGTTGCGTTGATCGGCCATGAACCCGAAATTCGGTTCCCGGTGTATTGCCGGTTATTTGAAGGCCGCATCCTGAGCCTTCCACCAACTGCAAAACTCATCGAGAGCGGTCCACAGGCTGACCTTGGGCTGGTAGTCGAGGTAATGCTGGGCGCGGCTGATGTCAAGGGTGAAATCCTTGTTCATCACCTGCATCCCCAACCGTGACAGGGCAGGCTCCGGGCGCCCCGGCCACATCGCGCAAAACGCCTCGTTGAGCGCCGCAACGCTGTAGGACAAACCGTAGGAGCGGTAACGGGTGACCTGAGGCAGTTCCATTTGCCGCATCACGTAGTTGACCACATCCCACACCGGCACCGGCGCGCCGTTACTGATGTTGTAAACCTTGCCCAACGCAGAGCCCGTGGCGAGCAAACTGCTGAGCAGCGCTTCGTTGAGGTTGTGCACACTGGTGAAGTCGACCTTGTTCAGGCCATCACCGACGATCGCCAGACGATTTTTGCGCTGCATTTTCAACAGGCGCGGGAAGATGCTCATATCGCCGGCGCCCGTGACAAAGCGCGGGCGCAGGGCCAGTACTTCGAGGCCGAATTCCTGGGCGCCGAATACCTTTTGCTCAGCCAGGTACTTGGTGGCTGCATAAGGATGCTTGAAGCGTTTGGGCACTTGTTCTTCGGTCAACCCCAGGTGATCGCGGCCATCAAAATAGATCGACGGCGACGACAAATGCACCAAGCGCCCTACCCGCTGTTTGAGGCAGGCTTCTACGACGTTTTCGGTGACCAGCACGTTGCCCTGGTGAAAGTCCTGGTAACGCCCCCAAAGCCCTACGGCGCCGGCGCAATGGACCACGGCTTCGACATCGTGGCACAGGTCGCGCACCAGGTCCGGATCATTCAAGTCACCCTGGATAAACTCGGCGCCACGCCTTACCAGGTGCTCGACACCTTCGGCCCGGCGCCCGTTGACCCGCACGTCCAGGCCCTGCTCCAGGGCGAAACGCGCAAAGCGCCCGCCGATGAAGCCGCTTGCGCCGGTGACCAGAATTTTCATGTATTACTCCGCATTCTTTGGTTTTTCCTACCTGTTGCCTTGACGCTGACTGTCACTCCAAGGGCACCAGCAATTGGCCGCTGGCCCGTGCCAGATGCTCGGTCAACAAACCGAGCAATTGCCCGCCACTGCGCCAATGATGCCAGTACAGCGGCACATCAATGGGCTTATCTGGCAATAACTCCACCAGGAGACCGCGCTCAAGCTGGTCGCGCACCTGCAACTCGGGCACCAGGCCCCACCCTAAACCGGCTTCCGTCAGGCGGATAAAACCTTCGGACGATGGGCATAAATGGTGTTCGAAACCACCGTCGACGCCCAAGGACGCCAGGTAGCGATGCTGCAGAAAATCGTCAGGGCCAAACACCAATGCGGGGGTACGCGCCAGTTGATCGGCACGCACGCCATCGGGAAAGTGCCGGGCGATAAATGCTGGGCTGGCCAGTGCCCGGTAACGCATCGCCCCCAGCAACAAACTGCGGGCACCGGCGACCGGCCGTTCACTGGCGCAAACACAGGCGGCCACTTCACCGGCACGCATGCGTTTGAGGCCAACGGTCTGGTCTTCCACCACAAGGTCCAGCAGCAGGTGCTGTTCGGCGCAGAAATCACCCACCGCTTGCGCCCACCAGGTCGCCAGGCTGTCGGCGTTCAAGGCGATGCGCAGGCGTTCAGGCATGCCCTCTTCGTCCAGCGCCGGGACCTGGCTTTGCAGGTCGCGCTCCAACAGCCGTACTTGCTGCACGTGGTTGAGCAACCTCCGTCCGATTTCCGTAGGCACAGGCGGCGTGGCTCGCACCAGCACAGGCTGGCCGATTCGCGCTTCCAACAGTTTGATGCGCTGGGAGATCGCCGATTGCGAGATGCCCAGCACCTGGGCACCGCGCTCAAAACCGGCTTGTTCCACCACCGCCGCCAGGGCGGAAAGCAATTTATAGTCGAACATCAGTTTCCCTAATGAGCGATCAGTAATATTGGTTTTTCTTATACAGCGTTGGGCCGGAGAATAGCCAGCATCGCTTCTTATCTTCAAGGATCATCCACATGGCTGGCGAAACCGCCCTGGCAACCCTGTTGCGTAGCATGAGCCCGCACCTCAATGACGGTGACTACGTGTTCTGCACCCTGGCCGACAACCGTATCCCGGAAGGTTGCGAGGTGATCGGCAGCTTCCGCGAGCAGGAAGGTTTGACGGTGATCGTCGAGCGCCAGCAGGCCGAACAGGCCGGGTTGCCGTTCGAATATGTGGCAGCGTGGATCACCTTGAATGTGCATTCGGCCCTGGAAGCCGTTGGCCTGACCGCGGCATTCGCCAGCGCCTTGGGCAAGGCTGGCATCAGTTGCAACGTGATCACCGGTTACTACCACGATCACTTGTTTGTCGGCCGCGACGATGCTGAACAGGCAATGACGGTGTTGCGGCAATTGGCGGCGCACGCGGAGTAAACCTTATGTGGCAAAGCTATGTGAACGGACTGCTGGTGGCCCTGGGGTTGATTATGGCCATCGGTACACAAAACGCCTTTGTCCTGGCGCAAAGCCTGCGCCGTGAGCATCACCTGCCGGTGGCGGCACTGTGTGTGGTCTGCGATGCGCTGCTGGTGGCCGCTGGGGTGTTTGGGCTGGCGACGGTACTGGCGAGCAATCCATTGCTGCTGGCCATTGCGCGCTGGGGTGGCGCGGCGTTCCTGCTGTGGTACGGCGCCCTCGCCTTGCGTCGGGCCTGTTCGCAGCAGAGCCTGGGCCAAGGGGCAAACCAAAAAGTTCGCTCGCTGCGTGCGGTGATGCTCAGCGCTTTGGCCGTGACGCTGCTCAATCCTCACGTGTATCTCGACACCGTATTGTTGATTGGGTCGTTGGGCGCCCAGCAAACCGAACCCGGTGCCTATGTAGCAGGCGCCGCCAGTGCGTCATTCCTGTGGTTTTCCTCCCTGGCCCTGGGTGCGGCGTGGCTGGCACCCTGGCTGGCGCGCCCTGCGACGTGGCGCCTACTGGACCTGTTGGTGGCAGTAATGATGTTCAGCGTCGCCTATCAATTAATAAGCGCCGTCTGATCTTAATTGAAGAGCATCCAAAAGACTTTGGAACCTCTATCCCACACAGTTGTTGCGTGGTTATGCCGCACCCCCGGTGCTATGATCCTGTCCCTGCGCCGCAAAGAGTACAAACTCCCCGGCGCTTGTTTGGCCGCCCGTGATCGGCCTTGCGCTCACCGCAACTGACCTGATTAGGAGAATCATCATGGCTTTCGAATTGCCGCCGCTGCCCTACGCACACGATGCCCTGCAGCCGCACATCTCCAAGGAAACCTTGGAATTTCACCACGACAAGCACCACAACACCTATGTCGTGAACCTGAACAACCTGGTGCCTGGCACCGAGTTCGAAGGCAAGACCCTGGAAGAGATCGTCAAATCCTCTTCGGGCGGCATCTTCAACAACGCCGCTCAGGTCTGGAACCACACCTTCTACTGGAACTGCCTGGCGCCAAACGCTGGCGGTCAACCTACCGGCGCGCTGGCTGAAGCCATCAACGCTGCTTTCGGTTCGTTCGACAAGTTCAAGGAAGAATTCACCAAAACGTCCGTCGGCACCTTCGGTTCCGGTTGGGGTTGGCTGGTGAAAAAAGCTGACGGTTCCCTGGCCTTGGCCAGCACCATCGGCGCCGGCAACCCGCTGACCAGCGGCGATACCCCGCTGCTGACCTGCGATGTCTGGGAACACGCCTACTACATCGACTACCGCAACGTGCGTCCAAAGTATGTGGAAGCGTTCTGGAACCTGGTCAACTGGAAGTTCGTCGCTGAGCAATTCGAAGGCAAGACCTTCACTGCTTAAGCAACCCTTGCAGTAGAAAAAGCCCGGCAATTGCCGGGCTTTTTTATGCGTTTTATGCGGTCAACGTGGAACCCGATGAGTAGCTGCTGCCACCTAGTCGATGAGGAATAACCCTCTCATCCCTATCGGAGATTTCACGATGTCTATGTCAGCATTAGCAGCACTCCCCGTGATTGGCGAACTGGCCAAAGCGGCTGCCGATATAACCAAGTCGATTGCGCCCCTGATCCAACCCTTCGCCGACGTGATAGCGAAAACATTGGGCGACACACTGAAAAACACAACCGCGGAGCAAAACAAGTCCGTAAATTTCGACGCCACGATAAAAGCGCAGAACAAGACCATCATGTTCAGCTGAGGTTCGAACCTCAAAATCCACCGTTCCAAACCTGCCCATAAGTTACCCGTTTCCAGCCCCCGCTACCGCGCAGGCGGATGTAAATCCGCCGCGCTCCATCGCCCAGAAACGAGCCAGCGCGGTGTCAAACCTGCAACTACTTCAATGTACCTTTGACTGCCATCACGGGATTGCCAATACTCATGGCATATTGAGGCTACCCGTATGGAACAAGGAATGACCCTTTGAAGCTGGAACTCAAAAACAGCTTGTCGGTGAAGTTGCTACGGGTGGTGCTGCTTTCGGCATTGATAGTGGGCGTGGCACTGAGCGTGGCGCAGATCGTCTTCGATGCCTACAAGACGCGCCAGGCCGTGGCCGGCGATGCCCAGCGCATCCTCGACATGTTTCGCGACCCCTCGACCCAGGCCGTCTATAGCCTGGATCGCGAAATGGGCATGCAGGTCCTCGAAGGCCTGTTTCAGGATGACGCTGTACGCATGGCCTCCATCGGTCACCCCAACGAAGCCATGCTCGCGAAAAAAAGCCGCGACTTGCAGCAATCGCCCAGCCGCTGGCTCACTGACCTGATTCTCGGCCAGGAGCGCACCTTCACCACACCGCTGGTAGGGCGCGGGCCCTACAGCGAGTATTACGGCGACCTGAGCATCACCCTCGACACCGCCACCTACGGCAAAGGCTTTATTGTCAATTCGGTGATCATCTTTATCTCCGGGGTGCTGCGAGCCCTGGCCATGGGCCTGGTGCTGTACCTGGTCTATCACTGGCTACTGACCAAGCCGCTGTCGCGGATCATCGAGCACCTGAGTTCGATCAACCCGGACCGCCCCAGCGAGCACAAGATCCCACAGCTCAAGGGCCACGAAAAAAACGAGCTGGGCCTGTGGATCAACACCGCCAACCAGTTGCTCGAATCCATCGAACGCAACACCCATCTGCGCCACGAGGCGGAAAACAGTCTGCTGCGCATGGCCCAGTACGACTTCCTCACCGGCCTGCCCAATCGTCAGAAACTGCAGGAGCAACTGGACAAGATCCTGATCGACTCCGGCCGCCGGCAGCGGCGAGTGGCAGTGCTGTGTGTCGGGTTGGATGACTTCAAAAGCGTCAACGAGCAGTTCACCTACCAGGTCGGCGACCAATTGTTGCTGGCCCTGGCCGACCGTCTGCGCGCCCACAGCGGCCGCCTCGGCGCCCTCGCCCGCTTGGGGGGCGACCAGTTCGCCCTGGTCCAGGCCGATATCGAGCAACCCTATGAAGCCGCCGAACTGGCGCAAAGCATCCTCGATGACCTGGAAGCCGAATTTGCCCTCGATCACGAGCAAATCCGTCTACGGGCCACCATCGGCATCACCCTGTTCCCGGAAGACGGCGACAGCACCGAGAAACTGCTGCAAAAAGCCGAACAGACCATGACGTTGGCCAAAAGCCGCTCACGCAATCGCTATCAGTTCTATATCGCCAGCGTCGACAGCGAGATGCGCCGCCGCCGTGAACTGGAGAAAGACCTGCGCGAGGCCTTGGGCCGCGGTCAGTTTTACTTGGTGTATCAGCCGCAAATCAGCTACCGCGATCACCGTGTGGTCGGCGTCGAAGCCTTGATTCGCTGGCAACACCCGGAACATGGCCTGGTACCACCCGATCTGTTCATCCCCCTGGCGGAGCAGAACGGCACGATTATTTCTATCGGCGAATGGGTGCTGGACCAGGCTTGTCGGCAACTGCGGGAATGGCATGACCAGGGCTTCACCGAACTGCGCATGGCCGTCAACCTGTCCACGGTGCAATTGCACCACGCCGAGTTGCCGCGAGTGGTCAATAACCTGCTGCAGATCTACCGCCTGCCGCCCCGCAGCCTGGAGCTGGAAGTCACCGAAACCGGCCTGATGGAAGACATCAGCACCGCGGCCCAGCACCTGCTGAGCCTGCGCCGCTCCGGGGCATTGATCGCCATTGATGACTTCGGCACGGGTTACTCATCCCTCAGTTACCTGAAAAGCCTGCCCCTGGACAAGATCAAGATCGATAAAAGCTTCGTCCAGGACCTGCTGGATGACGACGACGATGCCACCATCGTGCGCGCGATCATTCAATTGGGCAAAAGCCTCGGCATGCAGGTCATCGCCGAAGGAGTGGAGACCGCCGAGCAGGAGGCCTACATCATCTCCGAAGGCTGCCACGAAGGTCAGGGCTATCACTACAGCAAACCGTTGCCGGCGCGGGAGTTGGTGGCATACCTGAAGCAAGCCGAGCGCAATAACTCCGTGACTCTGTGATGGATTTCAGCTCACTACACGGCGTAGCCGCTGTTGAGTAGAACGAAGAAGCGGCTACGCCGATGATGGCACTCCGGGGCGCGGTGCTGGGCCAGTGGCAAATCGATATTAACTATTTACAGCGTTAACCCTTTACAGAAAATGCAAATCTTTCGCATTATGTCGTAGTTTTGCGCGCAGCCATGCGCCCCGATAA
This sequence comes from Pseudomonas sp. HY7a-MNA-CIBAN-0227, assembly GCF_040310325.1. NCBI lineage: Bacteria > Pseudomonadati > Pseudomonadota > Gammaproteobacteria > Pseudomonadales > Pseudomonadaceae > Pseudomonas > Pseudomonas sp. HY7a-MNA-CIBAN-0227. The sequence continues at coordinate 78,603 of NZ_JBEOPT010000010.1, forward strand.
TCTACCGAAGCAGGATGTTCGCCATGATTCGTATGCCCCTGGCCACCGCCAGTCTGCTGGCCATCGCCATTTCTCTCGCCGGTTGCGGTGAGGGCAAAGACAAGGCTGCTGCTCCTCAAGCACCTGCTGCAGCCGCCAGCACTACCGCACCAACTGCCGGCACGGCAGGCCAGGTCGACGAGGCCGCCGCCAAGGCAGTGGTCGCGCATTACGCTGACATCGTGTTCGCGGTCTACAGCGATTCCGAGTCCACGGCGAAAACCCTGCAAGCCGCCATCGACGCCTTCCTTGCCAAGCCGAACGACGAAACCCTGAAAGCGGCCCGTACCGCCTGGGTCGCCGCACGTGTGCCGTACCTGCAGAGTGAAGTGTTCCGCTTCGGCAACACCATCATTGACGATTGGGAAGGTCAGGTGAACGCCTGGCCATTGGACGAAGGCCTGATCGACTACGTCGACAAAACCTACGAACACGCCCTCGGCAACCCGGGCGCCACCGCCAATATCATCGCCAACACCGAGATCCAGGTCGGCGAAGACAAGATCGACGTCAAGGACATCACTGCAGAAAAACTCGCCAGCCTCAATGAGCTGGGCGGTTCCGAAGCCAACGTTGCCACCGGCTACCACGCCATCGAATTCCTGCTCTGGGGCCAGGACCTGAACGGTACCGGCCCTGGCGCCGGCAACCGTCCGGCCTCGGACTACCTGCAAGGTGAAGGCGCCACTGGCGGCCACAACGAGCGTCGCCGTGCTTACCTGAGCGCTGTGACCCAGCTGCTGGTCAGCGACCTAGAAGAAATGGTCGGCAACTGGAAGCCCAACGTCGAAGACAACTACCGCGCCACCCTGGAAGCGGAACCTGGCACCGACGGCCTGCGCAAAATGTTGTTCGGCATGGGCAGCCTGTCCCTGGGTGAACTGGCAGGCGAGCGCATGAAGGTGTCCCTGGAAGCCAACTCGCCGGAAGACGAGCATGACTGCTTCAGCGATAACACCCACAACTCACAGTTCTACGACGCCAAAGGCATCCGTAACGTCTACCTGGGCGAATACACCCGTGTCGACGGCACCAAGCTGACCGGCGCCAGCCTGTCCTCCCTGGTGGCCAAGGCTGACCCAGCCGCCGACGCAGCCCTCAAGGCTGACCTGGCTGCCACCGAAGCGAAAATCCAGGTCATGGTTGACCACGCCAACAAGGGTGAGCACTACGACCAGTTGATCGCGGCAGGCAACGAAGCTGGCAACCAGATCGTGCGCGATGCCATCGCCTCCCTGGTCAAGCAAACTGGCTCCATCGAGCAGGCGGCCGGCAAGCTGGGCATCGGCGACCTGAACCCGGACAGTGCCGATCACGCGTTTTGATCGCCAAGGGTTGAGTGAGTGAATGAGGCGGCCTTCGGGTCGCCTTTTTTATGCCCGGTTTACATGGTCTGCACCACAGGTAGAATGGCGGCCTTTCCTGTCACCCGAGTGGACCTCATGGCGTTGCCGACCTTACGGATCATCGGTTTCATTATCGGCATCTTCCTGATCACCCTCGCGATCGCCATGGTGGTGCCAATGGCGACCCTGGTGATTTTCGAACGCACCAGCGACCTGCCGTCCTTTCTCTGGGCCAGCCTGATCACCTTTATCGCAGGGTTGGCCTTGGTCATCCCCGGTCGCCCGGAACACGTGCACCTGCGTCCTCGGGACATGTACCTGCTGACGGTCTCCAGTTGGGTGGCCGTCTGCATGTTCGCCGCGCTGCCATTCCTGCTGACCCAACGCATCAGTTACACCGACTCCTTCTTCGAAAGCATGTCCGGCATCACCGCCACCGGTTCCACGGTGCTCAGCGGCCTGGACAACATGTCGCCGGGCATCCTGATGTGGCGCTCGCTACTGCACTGGCTCGGCGGTATCGGCTTTATCGGCATGGCGGTGGCGATCCTGCCACTGCTGCGTATCGGCGGCATGCGGCTGTTCCAGACCGAGTCCTCGGACCGTTCTGAGAAGCTCATGCCCCGCTCGCACATGGTGGCGCGGCTGATTGTGGCGGCCTATGTTGGTATCACCATCCTCGGCAGCCTGGCGTTCTGGTGGGCCGGGATGAGCCTGTTCGATGCGATCAACCACGCCATGTCGGCAATTTCCACCGGCGGCTTCTCCACCTCCGATGAATCCCTGGCCCACTGGAAACAGCCAGCGGTGCACTGGGTAGCAATAGTGGTGATGATTATGGGCAGCTTGCCGTTCACCCTGTACGTCGCCACCTTGCGCGGCAACCGGCGGGCGCTGCTCAAGGATCAGCAGGTGCAAGGCCTGCTCGGATTGCTGCTGGTGACCTGGCTGGTACTGGGCTCCTGGTACTGGTGGACTACCGATCTGCACTGGCTGGATGCGTTGCGCCACGTGGCACTGAACGTTACCTCCGTGGTGACTACCACCGGTTTCGCCCTTGGGGACTACAGCCTGTGGGGCAACTTCTCACTGATGTTGTTCTTCTACCTGGGTTTTATCGGTGGCTGCTCAGGCTCCACGGCTGGCGGGATCAAGATCTTCCGCTTCCAGGTGGCCTACATCCTGCTCAAGGCTAACTTGAACCAGCTGATTCACCCGCGTGCAGTGATCAAGCAGCAGTACAACGGCCACCGTCTGGACGAGGAGATCGTACGTTCGATCCTGACCTTCTCGTTCTTCTTCGCCATCACTATCTGCGTGATCGCCCTGGCCCTGTCACTGCTGGGCCTGGACTGGATGACCGCGTTGACCGGCGCCGCCAGTACCGTATCCGGCGTAGGCCCTGGGCTGGGGGCAACCATCGGCCCGGCCGGCAACTTCTCCAGCCTGCCGGATGCCGCCAAGTGGATACTGTCCCTAGGCATGCTGCTGGGACGGCTGGAGATCATTACAGTGTTTGTGCTGTGCATTCCGGCGTTCTGGCGTCACTGACGGTCGCGGCACCCTCCAACAACCGCGCCCGGTACTCGCCGGGCGTGGCATCGAACCAACGCCGGAATGCCCGGAAGAAGTTGCTCGGATCGGCAAACCCCAACAAGTAGGCAATTTCCAGCAGGGTCATCGACGGCTGCGCCAGATATTGCTCCGCCAATTCGCGACGGGTTTCGTCCAGCAGGGTCTGGAAACTGGTGCCCTCCTCCTGTAAACGCCGCTGCAGGGTGCGCTGGGACAGGTGCAGCGTCTGGGCCACCACCTCGCGCTTGGGTTCGCCTTGGGGCAGCAGCCGGCACAGCATTTGCCGCGCCTTGTGGGTCACCCGGCTTTCCGAAAAGCGCGCCAGATACTCGCCGGCGAAGCGATCATGCAGCAACGCCATCGCCTCGTTCGCCGTGGGCAGTGGCGCTTCCATATCCGATCGCTCGAAGATCAGCGCGTCATAAGGGGCGTTGAACACCAGGGGCGCATGGAATGCCTGTTTATAGGGTTCCAGATTCGCCGGCTGATCGCCCTGCACCAGCACCTTGCGCGGTTGCAGGGTTCGTCCGGTCAGCCAACCGCATAATGCCAAGGCACAAGCCAGTGACGCCTCGGCACTTTGCCGGGTGGGTGGTAGATGGTCGCCGTGTACCGTAAGAATTAGCGCATAGCCTTCGGGTAAAAGTCGGAAACTCAGGTCGGCGCTTTCGGCAATGATCCGCTGATAACGCACCAGGCGCATAAAACCTTCAGCCAGGGTGCGGCTGGACATCAAGGCATAGCCAGCCACATGAAACGACGCCGGGCGCACTACCTTGCCCATGTTCAGGCCAATCGCCGGGTTGCCCGACAACTCCACCGCCCGCTGCCAGAGCCGGGTCATGGAGTCCTGCGGGAAGCGTGCATCAGGATCATCCAGAGCGGCGTAGTCCAGGCCAAGCTGCTTGAACAAGGCGCGGCAATCCAGGCCGTCCATCTCCAGTGCCTTGACTATCCCCATCGCCCAGCTTGCAGAAGTCGTTCGTTCGCTCATGGCGTTTTTTAACACGCTTTCCAATAAAGGTAGGCTGAAACCACAGCCAAGAACCCAAGGATACTAAAGTGGCATCTATTGTCACTGGCCGTTACCACTGATGACTCTAGACTCAAATAAGCTCCCCGCCGAACATCTGTCGAGCAGAACAATAAACAAAGGGCCGTCCACCGTGGAAAACGTCAGACAATTCAAAAGCTTCGCTGAGTTTTATCCCTATTACCTAAGTGAACACGGCAACAGCACCTGCCGCCGCCTGCATTTTATTGGCACCAGCCTGGTGATTTTTATTCTGGCGTTTGCCGTGGGCAAAGGCGCCTGGTGGCTGCTGCTCGCGTTGCCGGTGGCCGGCTACAGCTTTGCCTGGATCGGCCACTTTTTCTTCGAAAAGAATCGTCCGGCGACCTTCCAGCATCCGCTTTACAGCTTGTTGGGAGATTTTGTGATGTACCGCGACATGGTTCTGGGCAAGGTACCGTTTTAGTCCACACCTTAAAAACAATAAGAGAACCGCCGATGAACCAGCAGGCCCGCTTCACCCATATGCAGGACGGCACCCAGGAAGACTGGGCGATCATCGCCAGGGATTTCAGCGCCTATGCCCGGCAATTGCCGACACGGATTGTCGCGCACCTGCGGTTGTTGGAAGGCGACTTCGGCGGTTTTCCGGTGGACCGCCTGACCCACTCGCTGCAAACAGCCAGCCGCGCCTGGCACGATGGCCGTGACGAAGAGTACGTGGTGTGCGCACTGCTCCATGACATCGGCGATACCCTGGGTTCCTATAATCACCCGGACATCGCCGCCGCTATCCTCAAGCCCTTCGTCAGCCCCGAGAATCTGTGGATGGTGGAAAAGCACGGGGTTTTCCAGGGCTACTACTTTTTCCACCACCTGGGGATGGACCGCCACTTGCGCGAGCAATTTGGCGACCACCCGCAGTACCAGCAAACCATCGAGTTCTGCGCGCAGTACGACGCGGCAGCATTCGACCCGGCCTACGACACCCTGGCGTTGAGCTTTTTCGAACCGATGCTGGCCCGGGTCTTTGCCCAGCCGAAGAACTCGATCTACAAGGCGGCGATGGAGCGCCAGAGCCAAGTGTGACCTCTTGTCACTTGCATCTTTGCGATGAAGGTTCGTACATCCGCCGATATAAAAGTCTTTTTGTCATTTACAGTGCTGTATCCTGCCGAGGCTTTCTAAAAGCGCGGAATCACCTGCAATTGAAAAACAGACCTTGCGAGGAGCGACGACGATGCACGAAATACCTAATCTCCCCTTCCCAAGCCTGCGCGAAACTGAGCAGCCAACCCCGCAACAGGCCGGCAGCGAACAGCCCCAGCCAAAAGAGGCAAAGCCAGTCGACAGCGAAAGCCAGGACTGAGTGCCGTACCCAGACCGTGTGGAAAGCGTGACATTGAGCGCTTTCCACACCGCCTGAACACCGTGAGACTCCCGCCATGACCAACACCGCCAACACCCCGCCCGACAGCGCCTTGCTCGATACTGCCTTGCAGATGGTCGATGTCTGGAACCGCCTCAGCACGCAAAAACAGGCCCTACTGCTCAAGCGCTTCGGCACCCAGGAAAACGCTCTTGCCGCCCTGGTAACCACGCAATTGCTCAAGCCTGCCGAGCACTGACTGGCGGCTGCGTCCTGGCCCCTCCCACAACACGCTAATCATCGCCCTTCACGACGAAAAGATGCACGCGATCCAGGCCGTGCGCATCGTCATCCGTCTGGTGGAACACCTGAACAGCCGCCCCCGGTAGCTGGCATCCCAGGCCTTTGAGCCGGACTTTTTCGTTTTGCCACCCTGCATCGACCAATGCATCGGTATCATAAGCTGCCTATCTTTTCCTGCTGCGACAGTGGACCTCTCCCCATGCCAGATACCCAGCGCCCCATGGCGGTCACGCTGCAAGTTGTTTCCATCGTGCTCTTCACCTTCATCGGCTACCTGAATATCGGCATCCCCCTGGCCGTGCTGCCCGGCTATGTGCACAGCGACCTGGGCTTCGGCGCCGTCATCGCCGGCCTGGTAATCAGCGTGCAATACCTGGCCACCCTGCTGAGCCGGCCGTATGCCGGGCGCATCATTGATAACCTGGGCAGCAAGCGCGCGGTGATGTACGGCCTGGCAGGTTGCGGCCTGAGCGGCGTGTTCATGTTGCTCTCGGCCTGGCTTTCGGACCTGCCAGCGCTGAGCCTGACCAGCCTGTTGATCGGCCGCCTGGTGCTCGGCAGCGCCGAAAGCCTGGTGGGCTCGGGCTCCATCGGCTGGGGCATTGGCCGGGTCGGCGCGGCGAACACCGCCAAGGTCATCTCCTGGAACGGCATCGCCAGCTACGGCGCCCTGGCGGTCGGCGCGCCGCTGGGGGTGCTGCTGGTCCGTCACTTCGGGCTATGGAGCATGGGCGTCAGCATCATCTTGCTCGCGGTGGTGGGCTTGCTGCTGGCTTGGCCGAAAGTGGCGGCGCCCATCGTGGTGGGCGAGCGCTTGCCATTCATGCATGTGCTGGGCCGCGTACTGCCCCACGGCTGTGGCCTGGCGTTAGGCTCCATTGGTTTTGGCACCATCGCCACCTTCATCACCCTGTATTACACCACCCAACAATGGGACAACGCGGTGCTGTGCCTGAGCTTGTTCGGCGCCAGCTTTATCGGCGCGCGGCTGTTGTTCGGCAACCTGATCAACCGTATTGGCGGCTTTCGCGTGGCGATTGTCTGCCTGTCGGTGGAAACCCTGGGCCTCTTGTTACTGTGGCTGGCACCGGACGCCCACCTGGCATTGGCCGGGGCGGCGTTGAGCGGGTTTGGCTTTTCCCTGGTGTTTCCGGCGCTGGGTGTGGAGGCGGTCAATCTGGTGCCAGCCTCCAGCCGGGGTGCGGCGGTGGGGGCGTATTCGCTGTTTATCGACCTGTCGTTGGGCATCACCGGGCCACTGGCCGGGGCGATTGCGGCGGGGTTCGGCTTTGCGTCAATCTTCCTGTTTGCAGCCATTGCGGCGTTTTTTGGATTGCTGCTGAGCCTGTACTTGTACCGGCAGGCGCCGAAGCACCGTGAAGAACGGCAAGCGACCTAGAAGTCGATTTTGCCGCGCCCGGCCTTGATACTGCCTCGTTTGGTCTTGGATTCCAGGCGGCGCTTTTTTGAGCCCATGGTGGGTTTGGTGGGGCGGCGTTTCTTTTCGACCTTGGTGGCGCTGAGGATCAGTTCCACCAGGCGTTCCAGGGCATCGGCGCGGTTTTGTTCCTGCGTTCGGTATTGTTGGGCCTTGAGGATCAGTACGCCTTCAGTGGTGATGCGACTGTCGCGCAGGGCCAGCAGGCGTTCCTTGTAGAACTCAGGCAGAGACGAGGCCGGGATGTCGAAACGCAGGTGTACGGCACTGGAGACCTTGTTGACGTTTTGGCCACCGGCGCCTTGGGCCCGGATCGCGGTCAACTCGATCTCGGCATCTGGCAGGTGCACGTTGTTGGAAATCAGCAGCATTGGAGGGAGTTGGGTCCTTGGGTTTGGTGGGGTTAAGGATACGCGAATCTGGCGGGGTTACAGCCGGCTGGGGGTGGCTCGTGCGTATTCCAGGCACAAGCCAGTAGACACCCCTACTAAACAATAGAATCGATGTCTAGCGTATGAGGCGCACCGATGCGAGAGGCAAACATCAAATCGCCATCGTCCTGCTGAGGAATCATTGCAATCTGCACTTGCAGCTTGTTCTCCCGCTGGCCCTTCCAGCGATGCAGAGCAGCTTCCAAGTTGGGAGATTGCGCAGCGCTGCCGTAGACATCGACAAGTGCCAGATGGCGTTCGTTTTGTTTTTTAAGCCGTTGTAGCGAGTCGAGAAGATTTTGCGACTCTTTGTTCAAGTCAGTCACTGTTTGTATGTACTCAGGATCATTGTTGCTATAGCGCTGAGTGTTCCTTGTTTGCTTACCTTGATCCTGTACTTTGGTGCGCATCGTCTCCAATGCCGCCGCCACCAGTTCGTATTCCCGCCCAGTGACTACCGTCCCGTTCGTTTCCTGAGTTTGCTGCCAACGTCGAAAGGTCGCCCAAGAGAACGGGATATAAGACCCCGGTATACTGTGATCACCTAAACTCATGGCTTGATCGATAAAACCACCACGAAATGGCAGGTCGCCATCTTTGGCGAGAGCCCGAGTGCAAGCGGCCTCTTCTATGGAGGCACAACCCGGATTCCAGAGAATCGACGACTTTTCCTTCCTGGTAAAATCCACGGGCATAAAGTGATGCAACGTGCCGTGGTGCTGATAAGGATCGCCACCAACACGAACAAGACCTGCGACGAAGATCAATATGCCTAAAACAGGGTTGGTAATAAAAAGTGTCGCTAGCCCAGGAATCCAGATGGATCGTCGTGCGTTCATCCAGGGTGCGGGGACACCGGGAATCATATCGTTGTTGTTCACCATCCGGTGGTGCGTCAGCGGCTCGGCAGCCGCGATGAACGTGGCATCACCCACGCGTGGCGATCCATAGGTGTAAAGGAGAATGTCGTATTTCTGAGTTTCATCACATCGCAATGCTTCCGCCAGCAGCAATGCAATCGCACCACCCAGACTATGGCCACTGATTATGATTTTTTGACCGACATAAAATCGGAATAAATAGTCCTGAATAAACTTCTTCAACGCCTGATAGGCATCGTAAAAGCCATGATGGACCTTCCCTTTACCCTCTTTGAAGGGAACTTGTGCCGCATCCGCGTCACGCCACCAATCTGACAATTCCAGTGTTCCACGGATAGCGATCAGTATGATTTCATCATGATGCGTGATGAACGCCTGCGTGCTCTTTCCGCTAAGCCGATTCTTGCTGGCGTCATCAAAAAAATGCAGATTGGCAGGGTGCTCCTGAGTGTCGCTCGGCTTGTTTTGCTCATACTGCATTGGGTCGAACGGCAAAATCTCAAAGCGCTTCGAGTAAGGAACTTCTTCATACAGAGGGAAGTACCGGTGAACTGGCGACTGTGAACTGTCTACCTTCCAACTTTCTCGATAGTTTGAAAGTGCATCACCAAAAAAGTTACCGACGCTGGGATCCAGTGGGAAACTCACAGAGTCTACAGGCTTCTCGGCGGGGTTCTGGCCGAAGTCGGAATAGCTCAAATTCGCCATGATTGCAAGCTGATACAGGTTGAGTGCGCTGAAGGCGTCGTCGGTTGAGAGCATGGGTCTAAACGCACGCAGTGGGCGCACCTGTAGTAGCGTGTGTCGGTTCGACAGCAGCCCAACACCAACCGGAGATAAAGGCTCTGGACCAAACGTCAGCTCATCAAGCGCCCTTACCAGGATGTCATCCGGCGGGTATTTACGGTCAATCACGGGGGGAGGTAAGTGTGCGCTGCGTTTGACAAGATCCCGCACCTCTACCTGAATGAATTTATCTCCCGCTTTTAGCGCAGGGTTGTTGTCGACAGGGAAACCGTCTTGGTGAAAGAAGCGGGTTTGTTCGGCGCGAACTTGGAGTTCGGTAATCGGAAGTGGATATGACTTACGGATCATCAAGTCGTTATAAACAACCTCGCCGCCTGCATATGCGCGATCTAACGTTAATACGACAGGCCCACGATAGCAGTCTTCAATTTTGGCAAACCCTTTGGCGTCCAGCACCCCCGCGTACTGTTGCTTCGCGCTGTCCTGAAGGGTATAGGCAAGGCCAGCATACGGTTTGCCATCACCGAACTCGTCTACCAACTGAAAACTAACCCAGTGCCCTTTGTTTGGGCAGGCAAACATCTTGCCGCTGAAAGCCGGCTTATCCCCATCTTCCATGGGTTTATACGAACTCATCCTTTGATGTCCTTATTCGGTGCAGTTGGGGTAGACGGTGCAGTCACGTCCATCAGGCATTTTGAAGGGTTTGAATTGAGGGGGAGTTACACAGAGTTCCTCGATGTCGCGCCCCCAGTTCCCCTTGCACGGTTTCCATCCACTAGTTGTTTTAATCCAATAGCGATCAAAGTAAGGCAGCTCCTCTTTCGCCACCGCCAGCATCAACTTCACGGTCTTGCCCGCTAACTGATCGCGTTGCAACGCTGCGCCCGCCAGGCTTTTCTGCACAACGCCATTCGCGTCGAGCGCCCGACACTCCAGGATTTTGACGATGTAACGATACGGACCCATCGTGCGAAACAACCACTGGCACTGGCCCTGAAAGACCAGAGGTCCCGAAGTGGGGAAAGGGCGAACCGTTTCTGATGGCTCATCATGAATCGATAAACCGGCAGTCTGTAGACTCATGTCCAGCTCACGCTTGCCCCACTGTCCTTCGATATGCAGCACCACCTTTGTCAAAACCATTGAACACCCCTTCGCTGTGTCCGTCAGTGGCAGCTTGAACTCAACCGGACGCACTCCTTTGGGCTGCTCGCTTTGGATAAGGTTATGCCCGGAACACGCCTCGCCTGAGGCTGAGTCGTAATACGCCATCGGACTAATGGTGAAGTTTTCCGGCATATCGGCCTGGAAGGTAAAGCTTTCTGTTTGCGCCATTGAGCAGCCCGAAGCGACCAAGGCCATTGCGCTGATAAACAAGGCTCGTAGGAGCTGGGGAGTAAAGCGTCGTACGTGCATCATGCTGATTGCTCTCCTGACCAGAATTTCGCTTCATCAAAAAGTCGCTCGAAGTGCACCTGCGGCGCTTCGCCGGCATGAGGCAACCAGTTTTTCATGATGGGTAGTTCAGTTTCATTGAGTTTGTTGATGATCAAAAAATGCACTTGCTCAGGGGCAGACCATCCCCATTGCTGAGCCTGCGAGAGTTGTTCTGCGAGCCAAGTGCTTGGGTCTTGGCGCTGGCTGAGTCGCACCAGATCGTCGCTGTGTTCTGCCCACAAATACCGGTAGATATTGGACTGAAGTATCTCCATCGACTGACTTGCCGGTAAGGGGATGTTCAGCCACATCGGATCAGCAGGAAGCGGGTGTTCGCCGGGAACAGGGTTGTGGGTGACTTCCCAGCGTGCACCTTCCCAGTAACACACACTGATCGCGGGCCCCAGGTACTCAGGGCGAGCCTCTTCAGGGATATGTCCCAAGGCACGGGTGAGGACACGATTATCGTGAAAACGGTACAGCGCCTGATTAGGCCGAGTGCCTATAATTATGCGTTCACGCCAGTGTTGGGTCAGCGCGGGCAGGTCATCTTTGCGAATACTCGCAAGCCAGCCCCAATTGCGCTCGGGCACCTTGAGTAGTTCTTTGATGCGCCCATCGTCAGGATTGTCGATGAGGAATATGAAAGGCCCCGCATCAGCCAAAGCGGAGACCTGAGTCTCGCTGTACACACTGCGGTGCTGATCAGGTTGGCAGGTATTCAACAAGGCTTGGCGGGCGTCGAACTCACCTTCCGAGTCCAGAATCAGGCACAGGGCATGGTCGAGTTTTAGCTGATCGATCATCCATTGCCGAGGGCAGGCAGCCATCATGATGTCATTCCTTTGGGCAGGCAAATACCGTTTTTACAGGCCTCGCAAAGCGGGCAGATGTCAGTGCCTTTAACTTTACTTGCCGCCATCAGCGCATTTTGTGTCGGGGCCATCATAGACAGTGCGGGAGGGGTCGCCAGGGCCGCTAATACACCTGGCAACAACGGATTGGCAGCCGTTCCTCCAGCAGGCGCACCACCGATTTGAATCTCGGTACTGCTGAAAATACCGCCAGGGCCAATCACGATATGTTGACCACCGCCTTTCAAGGTGATGCTGGCTCCAGCGTCCAGGATCAGATGGGCACCGGCCTTGAGGTGGACCTGTTGACCAGCCTCGATTACCACCGTTTGCCCTACACGGGTGTGGCTACTACTGGCGACCTGCAAATAGTCATTGGCTTTGAGCTGGACTTTGCGGTCAGCGGTGACGGTGCGTTGCTCTTCAGCTTCCAACACGGCGATGCTGTTGCCCTTGATGATTTCCTTACGCTCGTTACCGACTTCCAATCGACTGTCATTTTCGACCTTCTGCTCCATGTCACGCTGAGCCCGTAGGTAGATCAGTTCCTGGCCACTGCGGTCTTCAATCGACAGCTCGTTGTAGCCGCCACTGGCGGGCGAGCTTTGGCTACGCAGGACCGTTTTGGTTTTGTTCGCGGGCAACGGGTACGGCACAGGCGTGACCTTGTTAGGCACGCAACCGGTAATCAACGGATTGTCGGGATTACCTTCCAGGTAGGTCACCACTACTTCCATGCCGATGCGCGGAATGGTCACTGCACCGAAACCGTCCCCCGCCCAGTTGGATGACACCCGTAGCCAGCAACTGCTCTTGTCACTGCCCAGTTCGGCGCGGTCCCAATGGAACTCGACCTTAACCCGCCCATGTTCATCACAGAATATTTCTTCGCCCACAGGCCCGGTGACACGGGCAGTCTGACTGACCAATACCGATTTACGCGTGACCAGCGGTGGACGGTAGAACACGTCCCAGGGGATCGCGCTGAAGGTATTGCGGTAACCTTGAGTGAAGCCGTCTTCAGGTTTAACGTCGCTGGTTATTGCTTCCTCCAGTGACTGAGGTTGCTTGCCTGAGTGCGCCACACTGAGCAACAGCCACAACGAGTTGCATTGCTGACGCGGATGTTCGGTCAGGTTGAAAAAGTGGCCGCTGCGCAGGATCGGCTGGTCGCTTTTACCCTCGGCCAACTGGTAGTCGGTACGGTGCCGCTCCAGGGCCTGCCGGGCAAGCTGTTTGCCGACCTTTTCATTTTTGATCAGCACCGGGTAGCGGTAGTCTTCAAGCGCAGGACTGAACTCGGCAGTGAATTGGCTTTCCAGCAACAGGCTTGGGCGCTTCAAATCATAGCCCCGGCGCGTGATTGTGCTGGTGCGGGTGCTGAACCGCATGGAGAACTGGCTGACGACAGGATGATCCGCTGTCAGGCCGGAGCCTTGCTGATACGGTGTGTCGCCCAGCATGGGAAAACAGGTCTGATCAGCCGCGAACACCAACTGATGGCCATCCTGATTGTGTTGGTGGTGCCACGAAATCCCGTCCTCGCTGCATAACCTCTGTATCAGTTCGAAATCGCTTTCCCCGTACTGAGTGCAGTATTCGCGCTCAGGGCTGGTGCTGACATTCAAGGTATACGCATCCCCCTGAATACCGTGGCCGTTGAGTACCTGGGCGATGATTTGTGGCACTGTCAGGTGCTGGAAAATTCGCTGGTTGTGGCTGAACTGCAAATAGTGCAGAGCGGGCACCAAGGTCAGGTGATAACGGGTTAGGCGCTTACCGGCCTCACCCACGTACACATCTTCGATGCGCCCATGAATACCTTCGTCATTCAGGCCAAACTGGAGAAAAGCCGGCTGACTGAGCAGGCTTTCCAGATCGAAATCAGGGGACTCGCTGACGAGTTCAACCTGGATCGCGTACAAGCTGCTGATAGCTTCAGTGCCGTGAAAGGCCAGTACCTTGAAGTCGTTGCGAACAGTAGGGATCAGTAGCGCGAAGTGCGCAGCATTAGCCGGCGCGAACATACGCTTATCCTTAAGCTGAGAGAGGAGGAAAAACGCGCTGCCCAAGCCATACCTAGCCTGAACAAGCTTAAATTTCCGAGCACGCTAACAAAGCGGCAAAAGAATTGATGTAGGAAACGTCCTAAATTGAGTCAGGGTTTTCAATTATTCAGAATAGTTTCTTCGGCGAACGACAGAGCCAGCGGAAATGATGCTGAGTTCATTTCCGCACCTGTCTAGGTACCATCCTTGAGATAACCTGTCTGCGGAGAGCTACTTGATAAACACAAAACCATTCCAGATCTGTCGCAACCAAAGCCCTCTGTGAGCGATGTCGGATGCATATTATTGAATATTGGTAGGGCCATCCTACCAAGGCCGTCATCGAATCGACTGCACTTGCCCTCTAGGATTGCTGATATTGGAAAGCAGTTCGCGGTTCACCGCTGGAAATTCCCCGCGCCCGTCAGGGCATGTTCGAGCCACCGCTGATCTCCAAGCATCAGTTCCCGACTGACGACGCAGTTATGAAGCTCTTTTATCTTGCATTGAACAACATCAGCAAGAAGTGGACGATGCCGATCAGAGACTGGGTAGAGGGTGTACATACCCCCCAACGCCGCTTACTCAACCTCGGCCCTCAATCTTACCGAGCCCTGCGCTTATTCTTGACCCCGTAGCAAACCCACATAAACGCCACCCAAATCGGAATCGCATACACCGACACCTGAATCCCTGGAATCAGCAGCATGATGCCCAGGATAAACACCACAAACGCCAAGCAGATGTAGTTGCCATACGGATACCAGAGCGCCTTGAATAACGGCACCTGCCCCGTCCGATTCATATGCTGGCGAAACTTGAAATGCGAAAAACTGATCATCGCCCAGTTGATCACCAGCGTCGCAACCACCAGGGACATCAACAGTTCCAGCGCATGTTGCGGGATCAGGTAGTTCATCAGCACCGCGACAAACGTAATCGCCGCCGACGCCAGGATCGAACGCACCGGCACGCCGCGCTTGTCGATCTTCGCCAGAACCCTGGGCGCGTCGCCCTGCTCGGCCATGCCCAGCAGCATACGGCTATTACAGTAGGTGCCGCTGTTGTACACCGACAGCGCTGCCGTCAGCACGACGAAGTTGAGGATGTGCGCGGCGGTGTTGCTGCCCAGCATCGAAAACACTTGGACGAACGGGCTGCTGCTATAGGCATCGCCGGAGGCGTTGAGGGTCACCAGCAAGCTGTCCCACGGCGTAAGTGACAACAGCACGACGAGGGCGCCGATGTAGAAAATCAGAATCCGGTAGATCACCTGGTTGATGGCCTTGGGAATCACGGTTCGTGGCTGGTCCGCTTCAGCAGCGGTGAAGCCGAGCATTTCCAGGCCGCCGAAGGAAAACATGATGATCGCCATGGCCATCACCAAACCACCGACGCCGTGGGGAAAGAAGCCGCCGTGTTCCCACAGGTTGGTCACCGAGGCTTGTGGCCCGCCATTGCCGCTGACCAGCAGGTAGCTGCCCAGGGCTATCATGCCGATGATGGCGATCACCTTGATGATTGCAAACCAGAATTCTGCCTCGCCAAAGACTTTGACGTTGGCCAGGTTGATCGCGTTGATCATCACGAAAAATACGGTCGCCGAGGCCCAGGTCGGGACATCTGGCCACCAGTAATGCACGTATTTGCCGACAGCCGTAAGCTCCGACATGCCCACCAGGATGTAGAGAATCCAGCAGTTCCAGCCCGACAGGAAGCCGGCGAATCCGCCCCAATACTTGTGGGCAAAGTGACTGAAGGAACCGGCTACCGGCTCTTCGACGATCATTTCGCCGAGCTGGCGCATGATCATGAAGGCGATAAAGCCGCAGATGGCGTAGCCGAGGATCATCGACGGCCCGGCGGACTTCAGCACGCCGGCCGACCCCAGGAACAGACCCGTACCAATCGCGCCACCGAGGGCGATCAGTTGAATATGACGATTTTTCAGGCCGCGCTTCAGTTCACCTGAATGCGAGTTGGGTTCACTCATGAAAAAGGCCTCACGCCAATGTTTGATGATGTTCGTTGCACGTTGCTACCCCGGTAACGTAATCGGGAAGCGCCGATCAAACCCCAACACAGTAAAAAATCCGCGCATTGTACACCGCAAAACCCACTCGGACCGAACTCCGAGTTTCACCGAGCAGTTGTCTGCAGGTGTCTGTTCAGCACTCGCTGAGGCAAATTCGTGCGACAACAGGAAATTGGCGAAGGATCTTTCCTGCTGACAACTCCCAGCTAGACCACTGTTTTCAATTGATAAAAACAAGCACGAAAAAACAGAAAAATTTATCCAAATGGAACCGTGTCAATATATTTTTTGCATTATGAAACGCTCTCGCCTAGGTTCTTTCCACTTGCTCAACGAAGCCCGTTGGCATGTCCGCCCTCAAACAACGTCCTCTAGGAGATTCACCATGCAAGCACTGGAAACCGACCTGGAAACCGAACTGCAACTCGACGATTGGTTTGAAGCGCCGACCTATGAGGCCGCCGTTGAAATGATGCAAGCCGATGCCGTTGTGCCATTTGGCACGGCGATGTGGCCTTTCTGACCTGATCAGCCATCCGGGCAGATGCGGTGCGCCACATCTGCCACTCCTACCGAAGGCTTTGAAGGAAGGACGTCATGGACAAGGCCCGCGCCGTTGAACATTTTCTCTACTACCTCGCCCATCACCCGGCCCTGACCGGCGTTCACCACCCCACCGTGCTCGTGGGCTACACCGAGCGCTATGAAGCCATCACTCAAGCGATCACCCAAGGCAGTGCCGCCCGATTCAACTTCCAGCTGCAGCGCCTGGAGCTTGCGCCCAATGAAGCTCTGGCCAAGTCCATCGAAGACTGCGACCTGTACATGTTTCTCTACGATTCCTCGACCTTGCCCAACCCGCGCGCCGAAGGTCCAGACTTTATTCGTGCCCTGCAAGACGTGATGGCCGAGCACTGGAAAAAGTCCCTGCTGCTCAAGGACTATGGCGACTATTTCTACGACACCTTCAGCGTCGCCCCACAGCGCATTGCCGACCTCAACGCCACACTCATCCGGCGCATGTCCCAGGCCAGCGTGTTGAGCTTTACCGACGAACATGGCTCGCGCCTTGAGGCGCCCATGAGCAGCATCAAGAAGTGGACCAATATCAACGGCGTCGGCAACCACGACCTGGCCCCCGGTGAGA
This sequence comes from Pseudomonas sp. HY7a-MNA-CIBAN-0227, assembly GCF_040310325.1. Classification (NCBI taxonomy): domain Bacteria; kingdom Pseudomonadati; phylum Pseudomonadota; class Gammaproteobacteria; order Pseudomonadales; family Pseudomonadaceae; genus Pseudomonas; species Pseudomonas sp. HY7a-MNA-CIBAN-0227. Next base: position 95,268 of record NZ_JBEOPT010000010.1, read on the forward strand.
TCGCGACCCACAGCGAAGCCATCAACGGCCAAGTCAAGTTTGTTGGCACCTTCCTCAGCACCATTCCCTTCGCCCGCAAATACGGCGTGCTGCAATCACCGCTAGAATTGTGGATTGAGAACTCGACCATCTGCACCGTCGCCACTGATGTGCCGGGGCTGGCGGATGATTTCAACAAATACCTGAATGCCAACCCTTCCAACCGTCGGGTGGAGGAGCTGGGTATTGGTACAAATGAAGGGGTCAAGGATCTGTATGCGCGTAATGCTGGCTTTGAGGAGCGCCACTGCGGGCTGCATTTGGGTCTGGGCGGCGGCCAGAAAGGCAGCCATCACTTGGATTTAATCTTTGCCAGTGGCGTGTTGGCGCTGGATGACAAGCCGGTGTTTGACGGGGCCTTTGTGTTTTAGGACCAGCCTCAAGCAAAAAAAAGCGCCAACTCAAGAGTTGGCGCTTTTTTCTTACAGCTTGAAGCTTAACGCTTGCAGCTGCCCTTAAGGCTTCTTGCGACCAAAACCTGGACGTTGGCCGGAACCGGCCGGTGCACCACGACGCTTGCCCGATGGCGCATCATCCACCAACTTCAGCCCCGGACGCTTTTTCGGCGCGGGCTTGGCTGGCCGCTTGGTGCTGGCGCTGTCGGACGAACGATCCGCCGCAGGCGCACCACGACCAGGCTCGCCACGATTGCCGCGACCGCCCGTTGGCGCCTCACCACGGCCGGCCGGACGCGACGGGCGTGGAGCACGTTCGCCGTCCTGACGAGCAGGAGCCGAAGGACGACGCTCGCCTTCAATGTGCGGCTCACGGGAGATACGACCGCCAGTCGCCGGTGCATCCAATGCCGGGCGCAAGGCACGAGGGGCAACGCGCTCGGTACGCGCCACAGGACGCGACGACTTGCGCTGCATGCGCTCAAGCTTATCTTTGCTCTTGGCGTTCATCTGCGGCATGGACACAGGCGTCAGGCCCACTTCGGCACTGAGGATGTCGACTTCGTACTGGCTCATTTCGCGCCAGCGGCCCATCGGCAGGTCGGAGTTGAGGAACACCGGACCGAAACGCACGCGCTTCAGGCGGCTGACCACCAGGCCCTGGGATTCCCACAGACGACGTACTTCACGGTTACGACCTTCCATCACCACGCAGTGGTACCAATGGTTGAAACCTTCGCCGCCTGGAGCCTGCTTGATGTCGGTGAACTTGGCCGGGCCATCTTCCAGCACCACGCCAGCTTTCAGGCGCGCGATCATGTCGTCATCGACTTCGCCACGAACACGTACCGCGTATTCACGGTCCATTTCGTAGGACGGGTGCATCAGGCGGTTGGCCAGTTCACCGTCAGTGGTGAACATCAACAGACCCGTGGTGTTGATGTCGAGACGGCCGATGTTGATCCAGCGACCTTCTTTAGGGCGCGGCATCTTGTCGAATACGGTTGGGCGGCCTTCCGGGTCGTCACGGGTGCAGATTTCGCCATCGGGCTTGTTGTACATGATGACGCGGCGCACCGATTCGGCGGCCTCTTCACGCTTGATGACCTTGCCATCGATGCTGATGGCGTCGTGCAGGTCGACCCGCTGACCGAGGGTGGCGTCAACGCCATTGACCTTGATCCGCTTCTGGGTGATCCAGGCTTCAACGTCGCGGCGTGAGCCGACGCCGATACGGGCGAGGACTTTCTGCAGCTTTTCGCCTGCGGGGCCGATTTCCTGGCTGTCTTTCTGGTCTTGGTCACTCATCTTAAGCACCTCCCGGTGTGTCGATTCAGGCTTGGCCTGAAGATAGTAAAAGCTGGGCTTCTGGCGAACGCATCGCCAAAGGGTCGCGAATCATACGCGTAAGGCGCACGTTGCGCATCAGAGACTAGCCGATAAGGACGCTGTCATTTGCTTTTCCGCCGACCGGTGGCGTCCAGGGCGATCAGGCGCAGCTGGGCTTCGGCCAACACCGTGCGCTTGTCGACCTTGTCGAGTTTCTTCCAGGTGCGGATCTCGCGTTTGCTGCGGCCACAGCCGACGCAGATATCGTCGCTGAACTTGCAGATGCTGATGCAGGGGTCTTTGGTGGAGCTCATATGAGTTCTCCTGTAGGCGACGATTCAAGTGTGGGAGCGGGCTTGCTCGCGAATGCGGCGGGTCAGCCATGCATCCGGCGACTGACACACTGCATTCGCGAGCAAGCCCGCTCCCACATTTTGTTCTGCGTCAGTCTTCGAATTCGCGTCGCTCGTTTTCGATGGCTTCGGCCAGGGCCCGGGCTTCGTCTTCTTCGTCGCTCAGCGGCGGTTGTTCGAGGGCGGCAACAGCAGCCAGGAGTTTTGCACGGGCTTGGGCGACGCCGAGGATGTCTTCTTCGGGCTCGGGCTCGGCTTCAACGTCGACGGGCGGCTCAACCTCAACGTTCAGTTGCAGCTCAGGCCCAGGCTCACCGTCACTCACCACGCCATCACGCAACAAATCATCGAAGTCAGTCTTGATCCCCTGCTCCATGTCGTCCAGTTCCAGCAACAACGTATGGAAACTGGTTTCGTCCTTCGCCTCCTCCGGCTCGGCGCTGGCGTCGGCCAATTCCTGCAATGCAGCCGGGACTGGGGCATCGTCAAAGTCCAGCACTGGATCAGGTTCCAGCTCCCGCAGTTCGGCCAACGGCGGCAAATCGTCGAGATTTTTCAGGTTGAAGTGATCAAGAAACACTTTGGTGGTGGCAAACATCGCCGGCTTGCCGGGCACATCGCGGTAGCCGACGACCCTGATCCACTCGCGCTCCAGCAACGTCTTGACAATATGGCTGTTGACCGCCACGCCACGCACATCTTCGATCTCGCCCCGGGTGATCGGCTGGCGGTAAGCAATCAGCGCCATGGTCTCCAGCATCGCCCGTGAATAGCGCTGCGGGCGTTCTTCCCACAGGCGGCCAACCCACGGCGAAAACTTCTCGCGAATTTGCAGGCGATAACCCGACGCCACTTCCCGCAACTCAAAGGCCCTTCCGTCGCAGGACTTGCGCAAGATTTCCAGGGCCTTCTTGAACACCGGCGGTTCCGGACGCTCGGCCTCTTCAAACAGTTCGAACAAGCGCTCCAGCGATTGCGGCTTGCCCGAGGCCAAGAGAAAGGCTTCCAGCAGCGGGGCCAGTTCGCGGGGTTCTGTCAGATTCATCGATTCAGCTCTTTATTCGGCTCGCGCCCGCACGTGGATAGCCGCAAAAGGCTCATTCTGGACCAGCTCAACCAAGGATTCCTTGACCAGTTCGAGGATCGCCATAAAGGTCACTACCACTCCCAGGCGCCCCTCTTCCTTGGTAAACAGCTCGACAAACGGTACAAAACCGCCGCCCTTGAGACGCTCCAGCACATCACTCATGCGCTCGCGGGTGGATAAGGCTTCGCGGCTGACCTGGTGGCTTTCAAACATGTCGCCCCGGCGCAGCACCTCGGCCATGGACATCAGCAATTCTTCCAGGCTCACGTCCGGCAACAGCTTGCGCGCACGGGCCTCTGGGGCATCAAGTTTGGGCACCACCACGTCGCGGCCAACGCGGCTCAAGCCGTCGATGCCTTCGGCGGCGGCCTTGAAGCGCTCGTATTCCTGCAGACGACGGATCAGTTCGGCGCGGGGGTCATCTTCTTCCGCCTCGATGGTTTCCGAACGAGGCAGCAACATGCGCGACTTGATCTCCGCCAGCATGGCCGCCATCACCAGGTACTCGGCGGCTAATTCCAGGCGTACCGTCTGCATCAACTCGACATAGCCCATGTACTGGCGGGTAATTTCCGCCACCGGGATGTCGAGGATGTTGATGTTCTGCTTGCGGATCAAGTACAGCAGCAAGTCCAGCGGGCCTTCAAAGGCTTCAAGGAAGACTTCCAGGGCGTCCGGCGGGATGTACAGGTCCAGCGGCATTTCCATGACCGCCTGGCCGTAGACCATGGCGAATGGCAGCTCCTGCTGGGCTCCGGCCTGGCTGTCGACGGCTTCCACAGCCGGCATTCAGGCCTCAACCATGAACGGCGTTGGATCGCCACAACCGACGCGGACCACTTCAGGCTCGCCATCGGCCAGGTTGATCACGGTAGACGCCTTGTTGCCGCCATAGCCGCCGTCGATGATCAGGTCGACGTGCTTTTCCAACAACCGGCGCATTTCGTAGGGGTCGTACAACGGCTCGGTTTCGCCGGGCAGGATCAGCGACACGCTCATCAGCGGCTCGCCCAACTCCGCCAGCAGCGCCAGGGCAATCGGATGTTCCGGCACCCTTAGGCCGATGGTGCGCTTCTTGGGATGCAGCAACAGGCGCGGCACTTCCCGCGTGGCGTTAAGAATAAACGTGTAAGGGCCCGGCGTGTGGGCCTTGAGCAGGCGGAAGGTGCCGGTGTCGACCTTGGCGAACAGCCCCAACTGCGACAAGTCACTGCAAATCAGCGCAAAATTGTGGTTTTTGTCCAGGTCACGCAAGCGTCTTACTCGCTCAACCGCGCTTTTATCGCCGATCTGGCAGCCGATGGCGTAGGACGAGTCGGTGGGGTAGATCACCACACCACCGGCACGGATGATCTCCACGGCCTGTTTGATCAGGCGCGCTTGCGGGTTTTCCGGATGAATCTGGAAAAATTGACTCACGTTCTCTACCTGTTCAGACGGTGGCAATAATGGGGTCATGTTTGAAGCGACACCAAAGGGGCGGCAAATCTTCCGGGAGTGGGCGGTATTCGCCAATCTCGGACCAGCCGCCAGGGCCATGGAAATCACTGCCGGCGCTGACCAGCAGACCAAATTCGCGGGCAAGAATCGCCAGGCTGCCGACCTGTTCGGCAGGTTGATGCCCGTTGACCACTTCAATGGCGTGGCCGCCCGCTTGAATATAGTCGCCAATCAGCTTGCGGCGCTTGCTGCGGGTGAAATCGTAATGCCAGGGATGTGCCAGGCTGACCCAGGCTCCGGCGGCACGCAGGGTGGCGACGGTGTCTTCGAGGGTCGGCCAGTGTTGCTTGACGTCCCCCAGTTTGCCCGCGCCCAGCCATTTGCGAAACGCCTCGGCGCGATCCTTTACAAAACCTTCACGTACCATCCAGTCGGCAAAGTGCGGACGGGCCGGGGCGTTGCCACTGTCGCCCAGTTCCTGCTGGATGGCGCGGGCGCCTTCGAGGCCGTTGGGCATACCCTTGAGGGCCAGTTTGCGGCTTATTTCTTCGGACCGCAGCCAGCGGCCATCGTGCAGTTTGGCGATGGCCTCCACCAAAGGCGGCGCATTTACGTCAAAACCGTAGCCCAATACATGAATGGTTGCGCCGCCCCAGGTGCAGGACAATTCAACACCGTTGACCAGCTGCATCCCCAGGGCATTTGCCGCTGTACGGGCCTCTTCCAGGCCTTCAAGGGTGTCGTGGTCGGTCAATGACAAGACTCGCACGCCTTTTTCAAATGCACGTGCAACCAGTACCGCGGGGGCCAGGGCGCCGTCGGAAGCCGTGCTGTGGCAGTGCAAATCAACATTCACGGGAGTGTGTAACCTCAAGTCAGCTGGCGCTTTCGCTACCAAGGATGTTTGTTATTATGCCGCCACATCCAGCTTCTGGCTCTTACTGTGAAACAATTCATCGACTTCATCCCGCTGTTGCTGTTTTTCATCGTTTACAAACTCGACCCTCGGGCCATCGATATCGGCGGCCATGAGCTGTCGTTTGGTGGCATCTACAGCGCCACGGCGATGCTGATCATCAGTTCCCTGGTGGTCTACGGTGCGATCTTCATCTCTCAGCGCAAGCTGGAAAAAAGCCAGTGGCTGACCCTGATCGCCTGCCTGGTCTTCGGCAGCCTGACCCTGGCCTTCCACAGCGAAACCTTCCTTAAGTGGAAAGCCCCGGTGGTCAACTGGCTGTTCGCCCTGGCCTTTATTGGCAGCCACTTCATAGGCGATCGCCTGCTGATCAAGCGGATCATGGGCCACGCGCTGAGCTTGCCAGAGCCTATCTGGGTCCGCCTGAACATCGCCTGGGTCGTCTTTTTCCTGTTCTGCGGTGCGGCCAACCTGTTTGTCGCCTTTACCTTCCAGAACTACTGGGTCGACTTCAAGGTGTTCGGCAGCCTGGGCATGACCGTGCTGTTCCTGGTCGCCCAAGGCATCTACCTGTCCCGTCACCTGCATGACACCGACCCTACCACGCCAAAAACCGAGGACTGACATGCTCTACGCCATTATTGCCACCGACGTTGCCAACTCGCTGGAGAAACGCCTGGCCACTCGCCCAGCCCACGTCGAGCGCCTCAAACAGCTGCAAGCCGAAGGGCGCGTGGTGCTTGCCGGTCCTCATCCGGCCGTCGACAGCAATGATCCGGGAGATGCCGGATTCAGCGGCAGCCTGATCGTGGCCGAGTTCCCATCCCAGGCAGATGCACAAGCCTGGGCCGAGGCTGACCCGTATGTGGCGGCGGGCGTGTATGCCAATGTAGTGGTCAAACCGTTCAAGCAAGTCCTGCCTTGATTGCGTTGCGCTGAACCTATTGGGTTCGGCGCACTCCTAATCGCTCATTATTCTCGGTAACCTGCCGACAACGTTCTGAATATTCGTGTGGAATCAGGAGTTCCGATGCGCTTACGTCAGTTGTGTCTGTTGGCAGTGTTAATGATCGGGGCTACGGCCCACGCTGAAGAAACCTCGAACACCGGCAGCTCTACGCCCCTGTCCTTGAGTGCCGGCAGCCAGATCACCGAGTTGCAGCAACGCTTGAAAGAAAGCGAACGTCTGCGTGCAGAACTAAGCAAGCAATTGCAAGGCACTGAATTGAAAGGCACCGACGCGGCACGGGAAAGTGCCCAGTTGAGTCGGCTGCGCCAGGACAACCAGCGCCTGGCCCAACAGCTCAAGGAAGCACAGACCGGCGCTCTGCCGCGCTGGCTCACCGAGCAGCAGCAATGGTTCGTTACAGGTGCAGGAGTAGCGCTGATCGCCCTGCTGTGCGGTATCTTCGCCAGTGGCGGGCATCGGCGTCGTCGACAATGGCTAAATTGAGTGAGTCATGAGCGAGCTGTTACTGATAGATGATGACCAGGAGCTCTGTGAGCTGCTGACCAGTTGGTTGAGCCAGGAAGGTTTCCAGGTGCGCGCCTGCCATGACGGCTTGAGCGCACGCAAGGCCTTGGCCGAAGCAGCTCCCGCTGCTGTAGTGCTCGATGTGATGCTGCCAGACGGCAGTGGCCTGGAATTGCTCAAGCAATTGCGCAGTGACCACCCGGAGCTGCCGGTTCTGATGCTGTCGGCCCGTGGCGAACCCCTGGACCGGATTCTCGGCCTGGAACTGGGCGCCGATGATTACCTGGCCAAGCCCTGCGACCCGCGCGAGCTGACCGCGCGCCTGCGCGCCGTGTTGCGCCGCAGCCACCCGACAGCCGTGTCGACGCAGCTGGAATTGGGCGACCTGTGTTTCAGCCCGGTGCGTGGTGTGGTCACCATCGACGAACAGGAATTCACCCTCACCGTCTCCGAAAGCCGCCTGCTGGAAGCCTTGATGCGCCAGCCCGGCGCCCCCCTGGACAAGCAGGAACTGGCGCAAATCGCCCTGGGTCGCAAGCTGACCCTGTACGACCGCAGCCTGGACATGCACGTCAGCAACCTGCGCAAGAAGATCGGCCCGCACCCTGACGGCCGGCCACGGATCGTGGCGCTGCGCAGCCGCGGGTACTACTACAGCCTCTGAGCCTGTGGCAGCCTCTGCGCAGAGTTTTGTCAGCTTCCACCAAAATCGTCTTTACTCAAGCTTTACCCTCCCCTGACCGCCGCTGACCTTGATCTCCTTAATCTACTCACATCCGGACTCACCGGAATCGAGACAAGGAGAAACACCATGCGCAAGACCCTTATCGCTCTGATGTTCGCTGCAGCCCTGCCTACCGTTGCCCTGGCAGCCATGCCAGAAGGTCCACGCTCGATGGGTGGTCCTGAAGGCCACATGATGGGCGGCCCGGGCCACGGCGGCGAACACCGCATGCGCGGCAAAGGCGGTCCCTTCAGCCAGTTGGACCTGAGCCGTGAACAGCGCCAGCAGATCGGCAAATTGATGGGCGAACAGCGTGAAGGTCGCCAGCAACTGGTCAAGAAGTACCTGGACAAACTCCCGGCCGCTGACCAGAAAGCCATGAAAGACGAAATGGCTGCCGCCAAGCAGAAAACCCAGACCGACATCCGCGCCGTGCTCAAACCCGATCAACAGAAGAAATTCGACGAGATCGTCAAGAAGCAAACCGAGCGCCGCGCCGAGTGGAAGGAATTCCAGGCCTGGAAAGCACAACAACCGCAAAAAGCGCAATAATGCGTTAGCTCCACCTCCCAGCTCAGTGGCCCGTGCCGCTGGGCTTTTCCTGTTTGAGGGTTCCCTGTGCGTTCATTGTTCTGGCGCATCCTTGCCAGCTTCTGGCTGGCCATCGCCCTGGTTGCCGGGTTGTCGATCCTGCTTGGGCACATGCTCAACCAGGACGCCTGGATTCTCAGCCGTCACCCCGGCCTCAATAATCTGGCCGAAGAGTGGACCCAGCTCTACGAATCCCAGGGCGAGAACGCCGCCCAGGACATGCTGCAACAGCGCAAGCGCCAGTACCACATTGACGTGCAAGTGCTTAACGAGAGCGGCGAACCGGTGGTACGCGGCACCTTCCCACGCCGGGCCGCCGCCTTTGAAGCACGACAGAGTGACAGACAGGACGGTCACCTGCCCTGGCGCCGCCTGACGGCGGAGTACACCAGTGCGAAAACCGGCGACACCTACCTGCTGATCTACCGCATCCCCAACCCGGAACTCGACGCCTGGCACCGCAGCAGCCTGCTCTGGCCCCTGAGCGCACTAGCGATTGCCTTGGTGGTGTTGACCCTATTCAGCCTGCTGGTGACGCTGTCCATCACCCGCCCGCTGAGCCGTCTGCGAGGTGCGGTCCACGACTTGGGCCAGGCCACCTACCAGCAAAACAGCCTGGCGAAATTGGCTAACCGTCGAGATGAATTCGGTGTTCTAGCCACCGATTTCAACCGCATGGGCGCCCGCCTGCAAAGCCTGATCGGCAGCCAACGCCAGTTGCTTCGGGACGTGTCCCATGAACTTCGTTCACCCCTGGCGCGCCTGCGTATCGCCCTGGCCTTGGCCGAGCGGGCCACTCCCGAAGCGCGGGAGAAACTCTGGCCGCGACTGACCCGCGAGTGCGACCGTCTCGAAGCCTTGATCAGCGAGATCCTGGTACTGGCCCGGGTCGATGCCGACAACGCCAGCGCAGAAGACATCGACCTCAACCTGCTGCTCAAGACCCTGCAAAAAGACGCCCAACTGGGAGCTCCCGATCAGCAGATACAGCTCGACGTTGAAGCAAACCTGCAACTCAAGGGCTGGCCAACCATGATCGAACGGGCGCTGGACAACCTGCTGCGCAATGCCCAGCGCTTCAACCCGGCCGGCCGGCCGATTGAAATGCAGGCCCAACGCCAGGGCGAGCGCATTGTGATCAGCGTGCGCGACCATGGGCCGGGGGTTGAGGCCAAATACCTGAGCCAGTTGGGCGAACCGTTCTATCGTGCGCCGGGGCAAACCGCCCAGGGCCACGGCCTGGGACTTGCCATCGCCCGCCGCGCTGCCGAACGCCACGGTGGCAACCTGATCCTGGCCAATCATCCCGAGGGCGGTTTTATCGCCAACCTGGATTTACCGCTGGTGCCGGGGGTTGCCGTACAGCCCTAGGAGTCTTCTATGATGGCCCTTCGCATAAGGAGGGCCTTTGATGACTGATCTGCTCACATCCATCCAAGCCGCACTCGATCTGCCACTCACCCCGCTGACCTTCACCGAGGCCGGCGCCCTGCCCTCGACCTTTGCCGTCACCCAACTTGCCAGCGCATGTGTGGGCGCAACGGGCCAGGCCATTGCCCAGCTTCTGCTGCAACAAACCGGTCGCTTGCCCACGGTCTCAGTGGACCGGCGCCTCACTTCATTCTGGTTTTCCAGCTCCCTGCGCCCCGACGGTTGGAAAGTGCCACCGCTGTGGGACCCGATTGCCGGCGACTACGCCAGCGCCGATGGCTGGATTCGCCTGCACACCAACGCGCCGCACCATCGTGCTGCGGCCGAACGGGTGCTGGGGCAAGTGACGGATCGTGCGGCGATGGCGCTCAAGGTTGTGCAATGGAACGCTGCCGAACTGGAACAAGCGATTGTCGATGCTGGTGGCTGCGCGGCGCAGATGCGCTCCTCGCAGGCCTGGCAGGCTCACCCCCAGGGCCTGGCGGTCAATCAGGAACCGTTGATCCGGCGCCAGGTCTTTGATCGCGTCAGCGAAGAAACCTGGCTCGGCTCCGTGGCACGGCCACTGACGGGGATCAAGGTCCTGGACCTGACCCGTGTGCTGGCCGGCCCCACTGCCAGTCGCTTTCTCGCAGGCCTGGGTGCCGACGTGCTGCGCATCGACTCGCCCGACTGGAATGAGCCGGGGGTGGTACCGGAAATGACCCTGGGCAAGCGCTGCGCTCGCCTGAACCTGAAGCAAAGCGACGACCGTGCTGTTTTTGAAGACTTGCTCAAGCAGGCCGACATTCTGGTGCATGGATACCGTGCCGATGCTCTGGAACAATTGGGTTACACCTGTGTCGAGCTGCAACGAATCGCCCCCGGCCTGATCGACGTCAGCCTTAACGCCTACGGCTGGACCGGCCCGTGGCGCAATCGCCGGGGCTTTGACAGCCTGGTGCAGATGAGCAGCGGCATCGCCGAGGCTGGGATGCAGTGGCAACAGACGGACAAACCGGTGCCGCTGCCCTTGCAGGCGCTGGACCATGCCACCGGTTATTTGATGGCGGCCGCGGCGATACAGGCGCTGGCCGAGCGCTTGAAATCAGGGCGTAGCGGTTCGGCGCGATTGTCACTGGCGCGCACGGCGAAGCTGTTGGTGGACGCGGGACAAGTCTCTGAGCAACCACCGCTGAGACCCGAAGAACCGGCAGACCAGGGCTTGGTGGTGGAACAAACAGCCTGGGGCCCCGCCCATCGGTTACTGGCGCCGGTGAATATCAATGGGACACCGTTGCAGTGGGATTTGCCGGCTGGGGAATTGGGGGCACATCGGCCTCAGTGGTGATCTTCAGATCGCTATCGCATCAGGCGTACGTCGGCCGATATGCCAACTTGCACCTTCACAACGACAACACCCCGCTGTACAGCCCATACGCGGCCAGGCTCGCCCCGGCAATCACACAGACGAAAATGCCTTTTTCCACATGGGTAAACAAGGGCTCACCCTGCTCTCGCTTGGCCTGGGCGAACAAAATCACCCCCGGCGCATACAGCAGCGCCGACAACAGCAAGTACTTCAAGCCGCCGGCGTAGAGCAGCCACACCGCATAGCCCAAGGCGATCATGCCGATCAGCAGGTCCTTGACTCGCTCGCCCTGGGCACCTTCGTAGGTTTCGCCACGAGTACTGAGCAGCACCGAATAGGCTGCCGACCACAAATACGGTACCAGGATCATCGACGAAGCCAGGTAAATCAGGGTGGTGTAGGTGCTTTCGGAAAACAGGGTGATCACCAGGAATATCTGGATCATCAAGTTAGTCAGCCACAGTGCATTGACCGGCACATGGTTGGCGTTTTCCTTTTTCAGGAACGCCGGCATCGTCTTGTCATGGGCGGTGGCATAGAGGATTTCCGCGCAGAGCAAGGCCCAGGAAAGCAACGCTCCAAGCAGGGAAACCGCCAGGCCGATGCTGATCAACAGCGCACCCCACGGGCCGACGATATGCTCCAGCACACCGGCCAGGGACGGGTTCTGCAAACTGGCCAGCTCCGGCTGGTTCATGATCCCCAGGGACAACAGGTTGACCAGCACCAGCAGCACCAACACCCCGAAAAATCCGATCACCGTGGCCCGACCGACGTCCGAGCGTTTCTCGGCCCGCGCCGAGTAGACACTGGCGCCCTCGATACCGATAAACACAAACACGGTGACCAGCATCATGTTGCGCACTTGGTCGACGACACTGCCAAGACTCGGGTTGCTCAGGCCCCAGATGTCGCGGGTGAAGATCTCGGCCTTGAACCCCACGGCGGCGATGACGATAAACATCAGCAGCGGCACGATCTTCGCCACGGTGGTCACCAGGTTGATGAACGCGGCTTCCTTAATGCCACGCAGTACCAGGAAATGCACGGCCCACAGCAACAGCGAGGCGCAGCCGATGGCCACTGGCGTATTGCCCTGGCCGAACACCGGAAAAAAGTAGCCCAGGGTGCTGAACAGCAGCACGAAGTAACCAACGTTGCCCATCCACGCACTGATCCAGTAACCCCAGGCAGACGAGAAACCTATGTAATCGCCAAAGCCGGCCTTGGCGTAGGCATAGACCCCGGAATCCAGATGGGGCTGACGGTTGGCGAGGGTCTGGAAGACAAAGGCCAGGGTCAACATGCCCACGGCGGTGATTGCCCAGCCGATCAGTACCGCACCGACTTCCGCCCGCGCCGCCATGTTCTGCGGCAAGGAGAAAATCCCGCCGCCGATCATCGAACCCACCACTAGAGCGATCAATGCGCCTAGTCGTAGTTTTTGTGCCGGTTGCGACATGGATGCTCCTGAGGAAAAAGTAATGATTGAGCCAACAACTGTGCACTCAGTAAATTTATTGAGCGAGATCAACGTTTATTAGATATAGCTAATAAAGCCGAACGCTTAATAACTTAAATGCATGTCAATAAATAGTGTTTAGGCAAATTTAGATTTTCAATAAAGGTTGAACTTTTTCGACTGAAGGCTATTTGGCAAACCTTACTGAAATAGTTTGCACATCTTGAAAAAAGGGCTAGTTTCAAACCTCCACACTCTTGGTAATCCGCTCCTTGCAGCGGAGAAAGGCTCTGAAGAACACCTCCCCGAGACACTCTAGCGCCCGTACTATTTTTCATCATAAGTCATTAATTCACAATGGAATGTGTCAATTAAGTGATCTGAGTCAGCTGCTTGCCTAGCGCACGGACTTATTCTGTGGTCTCTCTTCTCCTGCATTGGAGTTATGCAATGTCTGAATCTCCCGGAAAACTACGATTAGGTGCACTGGTTGCTCTTGTCGTGGGTTCAATGATTGGTGGCGGGATCTTCTCACTACCGCAAAATATGGCCGCCAGTGCCGATGTTGGCGCAGTATTGATTGGCTGGCTTATTACCGCCATCGGAATGCTTACCTTGGCCTTCGTTTTTCAAACGTTGGCCAATCGCAAGCCGGACTTGGACGGCGGCGTCTACGCCTACGCCAAGGCTGGTTTTGGCGACTACCTGGGTTTCTCGTCCGCCTGGGGTTACTGGATCAGCGCCTGGCTGGGTAACGTCGGCTACTTCGTACTGCTGTTCAGCACCCTCGGTTACTTCTTTCCCATCTTCGGTGAAGGCAATACCCCGGCGGCGGTGATCGGTGCTTCGGTGCTGCTGTGGGCCGTACATTTCCTGGTACTGCGTGGCATCAAAGAAGCGGCGTTCATCAACCTGGTGACCACCGTTGCCAAGATCGTGCCGCTGGTACTGTTCGTACTGATCGCGATATTTGCCTTCAAACTGGACATCTTCACCGCCGACATATGGGGCATCAAGAACCCGGACTTGGGCAGTGTGATGAACCAAGTGCGCAACATGATGCTGGTCACCGTCTGGGTATTTATCGGCATCGAAGGCGCGAGCATCTTCTCGTCCCGTGCCGAGAAACGCTCCGATGTGGGCAAGGCTACTGTAATCGGCTTTATCACCGTGCTGCTGTTCCTGATGCTGGTGAACGTGCTGTCTCTGGGGATCATGACCCAACCGGAACTGGCCAAGCTGCAAAACCCATCGATGGCTGCCGTGCTGGAGCACGTGGTCGGGCATTGGGGTGCGATTCTGATCAGCGTCGGCTTGATCATCTCTCTGTTGGGAGCGTTGCTGTCGTGGGTACTGCTGTGCGCGGAGATCATGTTCGCCGCCGCCAAGGACCACACCATGCCGGAGTTCCTGCGTAAGGAAAACGCCAACCATGTGCCGGTCAACGCCCTTTGGCTGACCAACGCCATGGTGCAGATTTTCCTGATAATCACGCTGTTCTCCGCCAGCACTTACCTGTCGCTGATCTACCTCGCCACCTCGATGATCCTGGTGCCTTACCTGTGGTCGGCGGCCTATGCGCTGCTGCTGGCGGTACGCGGCGAGACCTACGAGAACGCCTTGGCCCAACGCAAGAAAGACCTGTTTATCGGCGCTGTCGCACTGATCTACGCGGTCTGGCTGCTGTACGCCGGCGGCACCAAGTACCTGCTGCTGTCCGCCCTACTCTACGCCCCTGGCGCGATCCTGTTTGCCAAGGCCAAGCGTGAACTGGGCAAACAAGTTTTCACCAATATTGAAAAGTTGATTTTCGTCATAGTAGTCATCGGCGCCCTGGTGGCAGCTTATGGGCTCTACGACGGCTTCCTGACTCTGTAACCCAAGTTAGATTTCTTTTACTGGAGGATCTGTAATGACCACTGAAAAAGTTAAGTTCGGCGTACATTCCGAAGCCGGCAAACTGCGCAAAGTCATGGTGTGTTCCCCAGGTTTGGCCCACCAGCGGCTAACCCCAAATAACTGCGATGATCTGTTGTTCGATGACGTGCTCTGGGTTGCCCAGGCCAAGCGTGACCATTTCGATTTCGTCAACAAGATGCGCGAACGGGATGTACATGTGCTGGAAATGCACAACATGCTGACCGACATCGTCGCCATTCCCGAAGCCCTGGACTGGATTCTGGAACGCAAGGTCACCTCCGATATGGTCGGCGTCGGCCTGGTTAATGAAGTCAGTTCGTGGCTGCGTAGCCTGGAGCCGCGCAAGATCGCCGAGTTCCTCATCGGTGGCGTATCGGCCGATGATCTGCCCGACACTTTCGGTGGCAAAACCATCGAGATGTTCCGCAACTTCCTCGGCCACTCGAGCTTCATCCTGCCGCCGCTGCCAAACACCCAGTTCACTCGCGACAATACCTGCTGGATCTACGGCGGCGTGACGCTCAACCCAATGTACTGGCCGGCGCGACGCCAAGAAACCTTGCTGACCAGCGCTATCTACAAATTCCACCCTGAGTTCACCAACGCCGACTTCCAGATCTGGTACGGCGACCCGGACCTGGAACACGGCAACGCAACGCTTGAAGGCGGCGACGTGATGCCAATCGGCAACGGTGTGGTGCTGATCGGCATGGGCGAACGTACGTCCCGCCAGGCCATCGGCCAACTGGCGCTGAACCTGTTCAAGAACAATGTAGTGGAACGCGTGATTGTCGCCGGTCTGCCAAAATCTCGCGCCGCCATGCACTTGGACACCGTGTTCAGCTTCTGCGACCGCGACTTGGTCACCATCTTCCCTGAAGTGGTCAGCCAGATCGTCGCCTTCACCCTGCGCCCTGATGAAAGCAAGCAAGGTGGCATCGACATTCGCCGTGAAGACGCAAGCTTCCTAGACACCGTGGCCGACGCGCTGAACCTGAAAACCCTGCGCGTCGTCGAGACTGGCGGCAACAGCTTCGCAGCCGAACGTGAGCAGTGGGATGACGGCAACAACGTGGTCGCCCTGGAGGCAGGCGTGGTGATCGGTTACGACCGCAACACCTACACCAACACCCTGCTGCGCAAGGCTGGCGTGGAAGTCATCACCATCAGCGCCGGCGAACTGGGCCGGGGTCGCGGCGGCGGCCACTGCATGACCTGCCCGATCATTCGTGACCCTCTCGACTACTAACTTTCAGGCCTTGGCCGCCGCTCACAAGGCGCCGGCCAAGGGGATAACCTAAACCGAAGGAGATCCACCATGGCTTTTAACATGCGCAACCGCAGCCTGCTCTCGCTGATGCACCACACCACTCGCGAGCTGAACTACCTGCTAGACCTGTCCCGTGACCTCAAACGCGCCAAGTACACCGGCACTGAGCGTCCACACCTGCAAGGCAAAAACATCGCACTGATCTTCGAAAAAACCTCGACTCGCACCCGCTGCGCCTTCGAAGTTGCAGCCCACGACCAGGGTGCTCACGTCACCTACATCGACCCGATGTCGTCGCAGATCGGCCACAAAGAAAGCATGAAAGACACCGCCCGCGTACTCGGCCGCATGTTCGACGCCATCGAGTACCGTGGCTTTGAGCAGGAAATCGTCGAAGAGCTGGCCAAGTTCGCTGGCGTACCGGTGTTCAACGGCCTGACCGCTGAATTCCACCCTACGCAAATGATCGCCGATACCCTGACCATGCGCGAGCACAGCGACAAGCCGCTGCATGAAATCAGCTACGCCTACCTGGGCGACGCACGCTACAACATGGGCAACTCGTTGCTGATGATCGGCGCCAAACTGGGCATGGACGTGCGCATCGGCGCGCCAAAAGCGCTGTGGCCGACCCAAGAGTTTATCGACCAGTGCAAAGCGTTCGCTGAAGAAAGCGGCGCCCGCATCACCATCACTGAAGACCCTGTCGAAGCCGTCAAAGGCGTGGACTTCATCCACACCGATATCTGGGTGTCCATGGGCGAACCAGTGGAAGCGTGGGACGAGCGCATCGAGCAACTGCTGCCGTACCAGGTCAACGCCAAGATGATGAAAGCCTCGGGCAACCCACGCGTGAAGTTCATGCACTGCCTGCCAGCCTTCCACAACAACGAAACCAAGGTAGGCAAGGACATCGCCGCCCGTTATCCGAACCTGGCCGGTGGCGTGGAAGTGACCGAAGAAGTGTTTGAGTCGCCCGCCAACATCGCCTTTGAGCAAGCGGAAAACCGCATGCATACCATCAAGGCGATTCTGGTGTCCGCGTTGGCGGATATCTAAACCCCGATACGGCTCTTACTGACTGATCGTTCCCACGCAGAGCGTGGGAATACCGCTCCGCACGCTCCGCGTCCAACTGACCACGCCGGGCTCAAGCCTTGCGCGATGGTGACGCGGAGCGGCACAGGATGCACTCCTACGCAGAGCGTGGGAACGATCAAATACCCCACTGAATTTTAGAAGGACAGCCTCTATGCGCATCGTCGTTGCACTGGGCGGTAACGCCCTCCTGCGTCGTGGCGAACCCATGACAGCAGACAATCAACGCGCCAATATCCGCATCGCCACCGAACAGATCGCCCGCATCGCGCCGGGCAACGAACTGGTGGTGGCCCACGGCAATGGCCCACAAGTCGGCCTGTTGTCGCTGCAAGCGGCAGCCTATACCTCCGTCAGCCCTTACCCGCTGGATGTGCTTGGTGCCGAAACTGAAGGCATGATCGGTTACATGATCGAACAGGAACTGGGCAACTTGCTGCATGCCGACATACCCTTCGCCACCCTGCTCACCCAGGTCGAAGTCGATCCCAAAGACCCTGCGTTCCAGAACCCTACCAAGCCTATCGGCCCGGTCTATTCCAAGGCCGAAGCGGAAAAACTCGCAGCTGAAAAGGGCTGGGCTATTGCTCCAGATGGCGACAAGTTCCGCCGTGTGGTGGCCAGTCCAAAACCAAAGCGTATCTTTGAGATCCGTCCGATTAAGTGGCTGCTGGAAAAAGGCAGCATCGTGATTTGCGCTGGCGGTGGCGGGATTCCGACCATGTACGACGAAGACGGCAAGCTCAAGGGTGTGGAAGCGGTGATCGACAAGGACCTGTGTTCCTCCTTGCTGGCCGAGCAACTGAACGCCGACTTGCTGGTGATCGCCACCGACGTCAGTGCAACATTTATCGACTTCGGCAAACCGACTCAGAAAGCCATTGGTCAGGTCCATCCCGACGAATTGGAAAAACTCGGCTTCGCCTCCGGCTCCATGGGCCCCAAGGTTCAGGCTGCCTGCGAGTTCGCCCGCAACACTGGCAAAACCGCAGTGATCGGCTCACTCTCGGACATCGAATCCATCGTCCAGGGCACCGCCGGCACCCGTATCAGCACGGCAAAACCTGGCATCACTTACTTATAAATGCACCTAGGGCGGGTTTCAAACCCGCCCTTCTCCAATGCCTTGTAAAGGAGAGACGCCTCATGGCCACGTTTGAACCCGGTCACTTGCATATCGAACGCCACGCGCTGAACAAGGACGACTACAGCTACAACCTGCGCATCGACTATGAAGTCAGCCAGGACCCCAAGGAAGGCAAGGGGATGTTGTTCAAGATGCATGGTTCGGTGCAAGGCAAGGACCTCAAGGAGGAATTCTTCCTGCCCAAGGACCAGGCCTTCGACTTTGCCCGGCAGGCGATGAATATTACGCAGAAGTACGGCATGCCGAAGATTGCAGTGTTGAACGGCACCATGCACAAGCAGTACGACCTGATGTTTGAAGACGTACGCCACCAACTGGATGTGAAACCGGGAGATCCGGTGAAACTCGAACACCTCGAATAACTCACCGAGCACCTGACCTGGTTGATCGTCCCCACGTTCATTTCGCGTGGGAACGCATCCTGTGACACTGCGCTTCACCAGTGCGCAAGACTGAACCCTGCATCGAGCCCAGGACGCAGAGCGTCCAAAGCGGCATTCCCACGCAGAGCGTAGGAACCATCAGCCCCCTCGCCACAGACGGCAGATTTCACCTCGGCCCCGCGCCAAGGCATACTGGCCATCCTCCGCATTCCAGAACCGTTAGCCCCCATGCGTATCCACGTCAGCTTCATCGACCGCGTCGGCATTACCCAGGAAGTCCTGGCCTTGCTCGGTGGGCGCAATCTCAACCTGGACGCAGTGGAAATGGTTCCGCCCAACGTCTATATCGACGCCCCGACCCTGAGCGCCGAGGTATTGGAAGAGTTGCGTGATGCCTTGTTCAGCGTCCACGGCGTGCAAGCCGTCACCGTGGTGGACATCCTCCCTGGCCAACGCCGGCACCTGCAACTCGACGCCTTGCTGGCGGCCATGACCGATCCGGTGCTGGCCCTGGACAGCGCCGGCAAGGTGTTGCTGGCCAACCCGGCGCTGATCGCCCTCTACGGCCGCGAGCCCGCCGGGGAAAGCATCGCCGAGCTGTTTGACGACACGGCGCTGCTGGACACCCTGCTGGAGCAGGGCTTTCGCCTGCCCCTGCGGGAAATCAGCGTCAACGGCCAGACTCTGTTGCTGGACGCCACGCCAATCACCGACGCCGGTGCCCTACTGACCCTGTACCAACCCAACCGCATCGGCGAACGCTTGTCGGCGCTGCATCACGATCACGCCGAAGGCTTCGATGCGCTGCTGGGCGAATCCCCGGCGATCCGCACCCTCAAGGCGCGGGCACAGCGGGTAGCGGCACTGGATGCACCGTTGTTGATCCAGGGTGAAACCGGCACCGGCAAGGAGTTGGTAGCCCGAGCCTGTCACGCGATCAGCGCCCGTCACAGCGCGCCGTTCCTGGCGCTGAACTGCGCGGCGCTGCCGGAAAACCTGGCCGAGAGCGAATTGTTCGGCTACGCCCCCGGCGCCTTTACCGGCGCCCAGCGCGGCGGCAAGCCGGGGCTGATGGAGTTGGCCAACCAGGGCACGGTATTTCTCGATGAGATCGGCGAGATGTCGCCGTATTTGCAGGCCAAGCTGCTGCGTTTTCTCAATGACGGCAGCTTTCGCCGGGTGGGTGGCGACCGTGAGGTAAAGGTCAATGTGCGTATCCTCAGCGCCACCCACCGCGACCTGGAAAAGATGGTCAGCGAGGGGACTTTCCGTGAGGACTTGTTCTACCGGCTGAATGTGCTCAACGTCGAAGTGCCGCCCCTGCGCGAACGTGGCCAGGATATTTTGCTGTTGGCACGCTATTTCATGCAGCAGGCCTGTGCGCAGATCCAGCGTCCGGTCTGTCGCCTGGCGCCGGGCACTTATCCGGCGTTGCTGGGGAATCGTTGGCCTGGGAATGTGCGGCAACTACAGAATGTGATTTTTCGGGCGGCGGCTATTTGTGAAAGCAGCTTGGTGGATATTGGTGATCTGGATATCGCCGGGACTTCGGTGGCGCGTCAGAGTGATGGTGAAGTCGACAGCCTGGAGCAGGCGGTGGAGGACTTTGAGCGTTCGCTGCTGGAGAAGCTGTATGCCAGTTATCCGTCGACGCGGCAGTTGGCGAGTCGGTTGCAGACTTCGCATACGGCCATCGCTCATCGCTTGCGCAAGTACGGGATTCCTACGAAGGTCTGAAAGTTGGGTGCATATCCGTTGTGGCGGTAAGGGCGGCTTGGGGTTACGCCCTTACGGCGTGTCACTTTGAAAAGCCCAAAGTAACCAAAGGCTCTTGCCCCACCACTTGGTGCCTCGCTGTGGCTCGGCATGCCTTCACTCCGGCATTGCTCCGTGGGCCGCCGCGATGGGCCATCCTTGGCCCAGCGCGGCTAAACCGGCGTCCTGCCGGTTTACCCACGGACCAATGCCTGCGTTCAGCCATCGTGGTTAACGGGGCGCCTTAGATCAAGATCAAAAGCAAAAGCAAAAGCACGGCGGCCTGGTAGCCGACCTGAGTGGTGAAAAGCAAAAGCGGGCTCCCGCGTTAACCACCTCACACCCAGCCAAGTACCTAAAACCGACCCTTTTCCGTACTGAAAACGCTACAGCGTAACGATATCACTACACGCATCCTCAGCCGTCCCCATGCAAGGCTTTGATCCTCATAGCCTTTTTTTCACCCTCTCAACCGTAGCGATATCGCTACACCCACAAATCAACCATTCCCACAGAAATAAAATAACCAATTGATTTATAACAACTAAAAAACATTGGCCGCGATTTTGCTAAGTAATTCTTCATTATTACAATCCCGTCCACCAGACGAATCTGGCCCTGAGGAGTTTCCATGAGCGAGTTGCGCTTTACTGAAGATCACGAATGGCTGCGCGCCGAAGCCGACGGCAGCGTTACCGTAGGTATTACCGCTTTCGCGCAGAACGCGCTGGGTGATGTGGTTTTCGTGCAACTGCCTGAATTGCAGGCCTACGACAAAGGTGCAGAAGCCTCCACCGTGGAATCGGTCAAGGCGGCCAGCGGTGTGTACATGCCCCTGGACGGAGAAGTCCTCGAAGTGAACGACAAGCTGGACGCCAGCCCCGAGTTGGTCAACGAAGACCCGATGGGCGAAGGCTGGTTCTTCCGCTTTAAACCGGCCGATGCCGATGCGGTGGCTAAACTGTTGGATCAGGATACATACGACCGCCTGATCAAAGCCAACGCCGAAGCCTGAGGAGCGTGTCATGACAATTCAATTGAGCACCGCCAACGAATTCATCGCGCGCCACATCGGCCCGCGCCAGGAAGACGAGCAACAGATGCTCGCCAGCCTGGGCTTTGACTCCCTGGAAGCCCTGAGCGCCAGTGTGATCCCGCAAAGCATCAAGGGCACCAGCGTGCTGGGCCTGGAAGACGGCCTGAGCGAAGCCGATGCCCTGGCGTCGATCAAGGCCATCGCCGGCAAAAACCAACTGTTCAAGACTTACATCGGCCAGGGCTACTACAACTGCCACACGCCGTCGCCGATCCTGCGCAACCTGCTGGAAAACCCGGCCTGGTACACCGCCTATACCCCGTACCAGCCGGAGATTTCCCAGGGCCGCCTGGAAGCGCTGCTGAATTTCCAGACCCTGATCAGCGACCTCACCGGCCTGCCGATCGCCAACGCCTCCCTGCTCGATGAAGCCACCGCCGCTGCCGAAGCCATGACCTTCTGCAAGCGCCTGAGCAAGAACAAGGGCAGCCACGCCTTTTTTGCGTCCATCCATAGCCACCCGCAAACCCTCGACGTATTGCGCACCCGTGCCGAGCCGTTAGGCATTGACGTGGTGGTGGGCGACGAGCGCGCACTGACCGACGTCAGCGCCTTCTTCGGCGCGCTGCTGCAATACCCAGCCAGCAACGGTGACGTGTTCGACTACCGCGAACTGACCGAACGCTTCCACGCCGCCAATGCGCTGGTGGCCGTAGCCGCTGACCTGCTGGCCCTGACCCTGCTGACCCCGCCGGGCGAGTTCGATGCCGACGTGGCCATCGGCAGCGCGCAACGTTTCGGCGTACCGCTGGGCTTTGGTGGCCCGCACGCGGCGTATTTCTCTACCAAGGATGCGTTCAAACGCGACATGCCCGGCCGCCTGGTGGGCGTCTCCGTCGACCGTTTCGGCAAGCCGGCCCTGCGCCTGGCCATGCAGACCCGCGAGCAACATATCCGTCGCGAGAAAGCCACCAGCAACATCTGCACCGCCCAGGTGCTGTTGGCCAACATCGCCAGCATGTACGCGGTGTATCACGGCCCTAAAGGCCTGACCCAAATCGCCAACCGCATTCATCACCTGACCGCGATCCTCGCCAAAGGCTTGACCGCGCTGGGCCTCAAGGTTGAGCAAGCCAACTTCTTCGACACCCTGACCCTGGCCACCGGCGCCAACACCGCCGCCCTGCACGATAAGGCCCGTGCCCAGCGCATCAACCTGCGCGTGGTCGATGGCGAACGCCTGGGCCTGTCGGTGGACGAAACCACCCATCAGGCTGATATCGAAACCCTGTGGAGTGTGTTCGCAAACGGTAAAACACTGCCGGACTTCGCCGCATTGGCCGCCAGCGTTGACAGCACCCTGCCGGCCGCGCTGCTGCGCCAGTCGCCAATCCTCAGCCACCCGGTGTTCAACCGCTATCACTCGGAAACCGAGCTGATGCGCTACCTGCGCAAGCTCGCCGACAAGGACCTGGCACTGGATCGCACCATGATCCCGCTGGGCTCCTGCACCATGAAACTCAACGCCGCCAGCGAAATGATACCGGTGACCTGGGCCGAATTCGGTGCCCTGCATCCGTTCGCCCCGGCCTCGCAAAGCGCCGGCTACCAACAGCTGACTGACGAACTGGAAACCATGCTTTGCGCGGCCACCGGTTACGACGCCATCTCCCTGCAACCGAACGCCGGTTCCCAGGGCGAGTACGCAGGCCTGCTGGCCATTCGTGCCTATCACCAGAGCCGTGGCGAAGAACGCCGCGACATCTGCCTGATCCCTTCGTCGGCCCACGGCACCAACCCGGCCACCGCCAACATGGCGGGCATGCGTGTTGTGGTCACCGCTTGCGATGCACGCGGTAACGTCGACATCGAAGACCTGCGGGCCAAGGCCATCGAGCACCGCGAACACCTCGCTGCGCTGATGATCACCTACCCGTCGACCCACGGCGTGTTCGAAGAAGGCATCCGCGAAATCTGCGAGATCATTCATGACAACGGCGGCCAGGTGTACATCGATGGCGCCAATATGAACGCCATGGTCGGCCTCTGCGCACCAGGCAAGTTCGGCGGCGACGTGTCCCACCTGAACCTGCACAAGACCTTCTGCATCCCTCACGGCGGTGGCGGCCCAGGCGTTGGCCCGATTGGCGTGAAGTCGCATCTGACGCCGTTTCTGCCGGGTCACGGCGCCCTGGAACGCAAGGAAGGCGCGGTCTGCGCGGCACCGTTCGGCAGCGCAAGCATCCTGCCGATCACCTGGATGTACATCAGCATGATGGGCGGCGCCGGCCTTAAGCGCGCGTCGCAGTTGGCGATCCTCAATGCCAACTACATTTCCCGTCGCCTGGAAGAGCACTATCCCGTGCTCTACACCGGCAGCAACGGCCTGGTGGCCCACGAATGCATCCTGGATCTGCGCCCGTTGAAAGACAGCAGCGGCATCAGCGTCGATGACGTGGCCAAGCGTTTGATCGACTTTGGTTTCCATGCACCAACCATGTCGTTCCCGGTGGCCGGCACCTTGATGATCGAGCCGACCGAAAGTGAATCCAAGGAAGAACTGGACCGCTTCTGCGACGCCATGATCCGCATCCGCGAAGAAATCCGCGCAGTGGAAAATGGCTCGCTGGACAAAGACGACAACCCGCTGAAAAACGCCCCGCACACCGCAGCCGAACTGGTGGGTGAGTGGACGCATCCGTACAGCCGCGAACAAGCGGTGTACCCGGTAGCGTCGTTGATCGAAGGCAAATACTGGCCGCCGGTTGGCCGGGTCGACAACGTGTTTGGCGATCGCAACTTGGTGTGTGCGTGCCCGTCGATCGAAAGCTACGCCTGACCGTGAACCTGTAGGAGCGAGCTTGCTCGCGAAAAACCTGAGAGCGCCGCGATCATCCTGAATGAACGCGGTGCCTATCAGTTCTTCGCGAGCAAGCTCGCTCCTACAGAAAAGCGGTACCCAATAACAAGAAACCGGAGAACAACCATGTCTTTAAGCGTGTTCGACCTGTTCAAGATTGGCATCGGCCCCTCCAGCTCCCATACCGTCGGCCCCATGCGTGCTGCAGCGCGCTTCGTCGAGGGCTTGCGACGTGACAACCTGTTGAGTGCGACCACCCGCATCAAGGTCGAACTCTACGGCTCGCTCGGCGCCACCGGTAAAGGCCACGGCAGCGACAAGGCCGTGTTGCTGGGCCTGGAAGGCGAACACCCGGACACCGTGGACACTGAAACCGTTGCTGCACGCTTGCAGGAAATCCGCAGCAACGGGCGCTTGAACCTGCTCGGCGAACACAGCATTGCGTTCAACGAGAAAGAACACCTGGCGATGATTCGCAAACCCCTGGCCTATCACCCCAACGGCATGATCTTTCGTGCCTTCGATGAGGCGGGCCTGCAAGTTCGCAGCCGCGAGTACTACTCGGTCGGCGGCGGGTTTGTGGTGGATGAAGACGCGGCCGGCGCCGACCGGATTGTCGAGGACGCCACACCCCTGACCTTTCCCTTCAAAAGTGCCAAGGACTTGCTTGGCCATTGCGCCACCTATGGGCTGTCCATCAGCCAGGTGATGCTGACCAACGAAAGTGCCTGGCGCCCGGAAGCGGAGACCCGCAGCGGCTTGCTGAATATCTGGCAGGTGATGCAGGACTGTGTGGACGCGGGCTGTCGCAACGAAGGGATTCTGCCCGGAGGCCTCAAGGTCAAGCGGCGGGCGGCGGCGCTGCATCGCCAGTTGTGCAAGCACCCGGAGTCGGCGCTGCGTGATCCGCTGTCGGTGCTGGACTGGGTCAACCTCTACGCCCTGGCGGTCAACGAAGAAAACGCAAACGGCGGGCGCGTAGTGACCGCGCCCACTAACGGTGCGGCCGGGATTGTGCCGGCGGTGTTGCACTACTACATGCGTTTTATCCCCGGTGCTAGCGAAGACGGCGTGGTGCGCTTTCTACTCACCGCAGCCGCCATTGGCATCCTCTATAAAGAAAATGCCTCGATCTCCGGCGCTGAAGTCGGTTGCCAGGGTGAAGTCGGCGTCGCCTGTTCCATGGCCGCCGGCGCCTTGTGCGAGGTGTTGGGCGGTACGGTTTCCCAGGTGGAAAACGCTGCCGAAATCGGCATGGAACACAACCTCGGCCTGACCTGCGACCCCATCGGCGGGCTGGTGCAGGTGCCCTGCATCGAACGCAATGCCATGGGCTCGGTCAAGGCGATCAATGCGGTGCGCATGGCCCTGCGCGGCGACGGGCAACACTTCGTCTCGCTGGACAAGGTCATCCGCACCATGCGCCAGACCGGCGCCGACATGAAAAGCAAATACAAGGAAACCGCCCGTGGCGGTTTGGCAGTCAACATTATCGAGTGCTGACGTTCTCAAGCACGTCCGTACGTTTTTCAGGAGCTGAATATGTCCACCGAAACCCTGTTGAAAACCCCGCTGCACGCCCTGCACATCGAACTGGGTGCGCGCATGGTGCCGTTCGCCGGCTACGACATGCCGGTGCAATACCCGCTGGGCGTGATGAAGGAACACCTGCACACCCGTGAACAGGCCGGGTTGTTCGATGTATCGCACATGGGCCAGATTCGCCTGACCGGCGCCAACGCCGCCAAGGCCCTGGAAACCCTGGTGCCGGTGGACATCATCGACCTACCGGTGGGCATGCAGCGCTACGCCATGTTCACCAACGAGCAGGGCGGCATCCTCGACGACCTGATGGTCGCCAACCTGGGTAACGACGAACTGTTCCTGGTGGTCAACGCCGCCTGTAAGGATCAGGACCTGGCTCACTTGCGCCAGCATATCGGTGACCAGTGCACCATTGAGCCGCTGTTCGAAGAGCGCGCCCTGCTCGCCCTGCAAGGTCCGGCGGCGGTCAGCGTATTGGCGCGACTGGCGCCTGAGATCAAGCACATGACCTTTATGCAATTCGCTCCTACGCGCCTGCTGGGCGTGGACTGCTACGTCAGCCGCTCCGGCTATACCGGCGAAGACGGTTTCGAAATCTCCGTGCCTGCCGCCAGTGCCGAAGCCCTGGCCCGCAGCCTGCTGGCAGAAACCGAAGTACAGGCCATTGGCCTTGGCGCCCGCGACTCCCTGCGCCTGGAAGCCGGCCTGTGCCTCTACGGCCATGACATGAACACCCAAACCACACCGATTGAAGCCAGCCTGTTGTGGGCCATCTCCAAGGCCCGCCGCGCCGATGGTGCACGCGCTGGTGGCTTTCCGGGTGCCGACAAGATCTTCACCCAACAACAAACCGGTGTCAGCCGCAAGCGCGCTGGCCTACTGCCGCAGGAGCGTACCCCGGTCCGCGAAGGTGCAGAAATCGTCGATGAGCACGGCACAGTGATCGGTAGCGTGTGCAGCGGCGGTTTTGGTCCGAGCCTTGGCGGCCCGCTGGCCATGGGATACCTCGACAGTGCGTTCGTTGCTCTGGGTACCGAGGTCTGGGCGCTGGTGCGTGGGAAAAAGGTGCCACTTCATGTAAGTAAAATGCCATTCGTTCCACAACGTTACTACCGTGGTTGATTGGCTGTTCCTATAAGTAACGCAAATGCGGTTGTGTGCACTAATCTGTAACGCAACCGCCACAAAAAAGTGCACTGACGATAGTCAGCGTTATGTGCCTTAACCTATAACAAGTGATCAAGCCTATCGAATAATCCTTATGCCAAACGTTGACCGAAGTGTCATAAAACTGAGGAAAACCGTGGCTTGCAGAGGGCTTGTTTTTTTCGCCTTAGTTGGCGTAGAGTTTGCCCACTGTGTTTGCATGGGTCGCTTTGAACCTGGACCTGGGCAGTAGCCAAAGCTTGCTACAACCCGTTCGATGTCTCTTACTTTCCTGCAATCCAGCCCAGTACTCTTTCATGTGAAAGGGGCTGTCATTAACTTTTTGCGTCAAGGAAATAAGAAAATGGCTGATCGTCAGAGCGGTACCGTCAAGTGGTTCAACGACGAGAAAGGGTTTGGTTTTATCACTCCGGAAAGCGGTGCAGATCTGTTCGTGCATTTCCGCGCGATTCAGGGCAACGGCTTCAAGAGCCTTAAAGAAGGCCAGAAAGTGACCTTCATTGCCGTGCAAGGCCAGAAAGGCATGCAGGCTGACGAAGTACAAGCAGCAGAAGACTGATCCTTGCTGCGACAAAAAGCCTCTGATGGTGACATCAGAGGCTTTTTTATATGTTTTATCCGTAAAATGGCTTTTTTCCTTCCGAGAGCCCTGCCATGTCGAAACACCTGCTAAGCCCTCAAGGCGATTTTCCCGCCGTTGGCCTGGGCCGTCGTCTAGCAGCGATGTTCTATGACTTCCTGTTGTGCACCGCCCTGCTGATCGTCACGGCCCTCCTCTACAAGCTGGTGTGGATGGCCTTTGTCGGTGAAAGCAAAATGCGTGCGCTCTCTGAATCTGGTGCCCTGGACGGTGATCCATTGCTGTCGACGATTTTGTTTTTTGTATTGTTTGGTTTCTTCGCCAAATTCTGGACCCATTCCGGGCAGACGCTCGGCATGCAGGTATGGGGCGTGCGGGTGCAGAACGCGGATGGCTCGCGGATCAGCCTGTGGCAGGCGCTGCTGCGCTTTGTGGTGTCGATTGCGTCGTGGTTGTGCGCTGGGCTGGGCTTTATCTGGTCGCTGGTCGACAAGAAGAAGCGCAGCTGGCATGACATCTATTCCGACAGCCAGCTGGTTCGTATTCCAAAGAAGAAAAAATAAGCGCTTATCAGGCGTTGCCCGCCAGTTTCAGACGCGCGGCCTGGGTAAAGTCCAGCATACGCTTGAGCGGGCGCACCGCGTGGGGGATCACCGACGGTTCGACGAAGATCTCGTTACTGCCCTCGCGCAAACACTGCAGAGTCCGCTCCAGCGTATTCATCGCCATCCACGGGCAGTGCGCACAACTGCGGCACGCCGCGCCGTTCCCAGCGGTCGGCGCTTCGACAAACACCTTGTCCGGGCACAGCTGCTGCATCTTGTAGAAGATACCGCGGTCGGTGGCGACGATAAAAGTCTTGTTCGGCAGGCGCTGCGCTGCGGCGATCAACTGACTGGTAGAGCCCACGGCATCCGCCAGTTCGATCACCGAAGTCGGTGATTCCGGATGCACCAGAATCGCCGCGTCCGGGTACAGCGCCTTCATGTCTTCCAGTTGCTTGGACTTGAACTCTTCGTGGACGATGCAGGCACCGTCCCACAGCAACATGTCGGCACCGGTCTGACGCTGGATATAAGTGCCCAGGTGTTTGTCCGGGCCCCAGATGATGGTCTCGCCGTTGTCCATCAGGCTTTCGACGATCTCCAGGGCACAACTGGAGGTCACCACCCAATCGGCACGGGCTTTGACCGCCGCCGAAGTATTGGCATAAACCACCACGGTGCGCTCGGGATGCTGATCGCAGAACGCGGAAAACTCATCCACCGGGCAACCCAGGTCCAGGGAGCAGGTAGCTTCCAGGGTGGGCATCAGGATGCGTTTTTCGGGGGTGAGGATTTTGGCTGTCTCGCCCATAAAGCGCACACCGGCGACCAGTACGGTCTTGGCCGGGTGAGCGGCGCCAAAACGGGCCATCTCCAGGGAGTCGGAGACACAGCCGCCGGTTTCTTCGGCCAGGGCCTGGATTACCGGGTCGCAGTAAAAGTGAGCCACCAGCACCGCGTCCTGAGCCTTCAGCTCGGCGGCGATAGCGGCACGTAAAACCGCCTCCTCGGCAGCACTAAGTACCTTGGGCTGTTTGGCATCAAGGTGGGCTTGAACCAGAAGACGTTCGGAAATTTGCGTCATGTTCGCAAGACCTGCAGGCGCAGTTGCGCGAAAGTCGAGTGTACCACCGGCTCTGGGCCCCTTGCGGGTACCGCCGGACGAAGTGATTGTGTTCATCAGCACGGACAACGGTGAAGCTGCGCAAGGCTACAGAATATCGATTGGATTCAAAAGCCTAATCTGGGGTGCTGGCGCTTTGTCCGTTGTAGCCGGTGGTGCTTACCACCGGCTACAACTACAAATACGCTCGCATCGCCCAGGAAGAAGCCAAGCCGTCAGGCTTCGCTGATTTTGTTGACACTGGTGATCTCACCGTTCCAGATCATCTCGTAATGCGCCGTTTGAACGATGGATGAGACAGGCATGGGCGTCATCAACGCCCAACAGTGATTCTCTTGGGAGCGCACGGACCTGTACCGAAGGCCGGGAAAGCCTGCTTCCTTGATAGCCCTCCCCAAACGATGGGAGTGCGTGTAATCGTCGGGATCGTAAATAGGATCAGTCATAGGAATGGATGTCGCATCCTTCATCGAATTATCAACGAAAGAACAGGACAGCCCCCGGAACATAAAGCGTTCGTAGTTGAGGCCGTGAACGTTCGACCAGTACTGACTCTGATGATGACGCACCTCTGCCAGTGCAGTCTCCATCGTGGCGGCCAGGTACAGCACACCGAAGCTGCCATCGCTGAAACGCGACCCAGCAGGGTTTACATGAGTGAACGGTGCCGTTGCATATGAACACCCAGGAATGCCAAAGGGGATTTCCTTGCGAGGTATCAACTCAATGAGACCGACCTCGTTATGCAGCCTGGGATTGGTCAGGGCCTGAATCTGATAGAGCGCATCAAATTCGTCTGCGCTCGCCACGTCGTCAAACAGGGCAATGGGCGGAAACTTTGAGTTGACCAGTCGATAGGCCTGCAATTGCTCTGCGACCATGTCTGACAACCGACTCAACATCACCATTGCGCTCCACGTAGAACATCAATCCGGCGAAACGTCTCGTACAGGGAAATCATATCGCCCTGGGCCATGATTTCGAGGGGCGTACGACCGTTGAAAAAGCTGTTGTCATTCGTCATCGCCGGGAAGCCATATACGTTCTCGGGATTATCAAAGACCAGGCGAAGAGCTGCGTGGATGTTCAGTACAAAGCTGATTCGCTGCATCTGGTCAGAATCCAGACCCACCGACCAATCGACATCACGCTGCTTGGCACGCGTAAAGGTGCTGCGGGAAATACGCAAGATACGGCAAGCCTGGTCACTGGTTGCCTGCCATTTTTCGAGAATGCCTACGGCAGCGCGCAGGCCGGTCACGCATTGGTCCTTGGAAAATGCTTGCGCTTGGAGGGGTAGTGTCATGTTCACAACCTCATAATTGATCTACAGACTCAAATATATGAATTTTTAATCTATAGATCAACCCAAAGCAACTGCCCTACCTTTTTCCACGCAAAAAAAAACCCGGAAATCCTCACTTTCGTGGGCCTTCCGGATTTTCTAAACTGCAATATATGGTGGGTCGTGTGGGATTCGAACCTACGACCAATTGGTTAAAAGCCAACTGCTCTACCAACTGAGCTAACGACCCGCTTCGTGGTGGTGCGTATAATACTGATTTCTAACGGAAATTCAACACCTAATACGAAATAAATCAGAAATAACGTGTTGGGTCACTGATTCCGGCTGCCGAGAAGCCTTCTGCACGCAGGCGACAGCTGTCGCACTTGCCACAGGCACGGCCCTGATCGTCTGCCTGATAGCAGGAAACGGTGAGTGCGTAATCAACCCCAAGACGCACGCCTGCCTTAACGATATCGGCCTTGCTCAGGTTCTGCAGGGGTGCCTGAATGCGGAAGCCCTGCCCCTCTACACCGGCCTTGGTAGCCAGGTTGGCCATGCGTTCGAAAGACTCGATGAACTCGGGACGGCAGTCTGGGTAGCCTGAATAATCCACGGCATTGACGCCGATAAAGATGTCTCGCGCATTGAGCACTTCAGCCCAGCCCAGGGCCAGGGACAGGAACACGGTGTTGCGCGCCGGTACGTAGGTTACTGGAATGCCTTCGCTGGGCGCTTCGGGGACGTCAATGGAGCTGTCGGTCAGGGCCGAGCCGCCGATGCCGTTGAGGTTCAGGCTGATCACCTTGTGTTCAACCACACCCAGGTCGCGAGCAACGCGGGCGGCAGCATCCAGTTCGGCGCGGTGACGCTGGCCGTAGTCAAAGCTCATGGTGTAGCAGCTGTAGCCGTCAGCACGAGCCATGGCCACTACGGTGGCGGAATCGAGGCCGCCGGACAGCAGGATCACAGCACGTTTTTGATCTAGCGTTTGTTCAGTCATTTCAGCGCCCCGGCTCGTCATTCCAAAGATATTTATGCAGTTGCAGTTGCAGGCGTACCGGTAAATTGTCCGCGACCACCCAGTCGGCCAGTTCGCGAGCGTTCAAGTCGTGGTGGCTTGGAGAAAACAGCACCTCGCCTGCGCGCCGGTCGAGACCATACTGGATCAGCTTGGAGCTGGCCCAGTCGTAGTCGTCACGGGAACAGATGACGAACTTGACCTGATCGTTGGCCGTCAGCAGCTCGATGTTCTCGTAGCGGTTGCGATTCACTTCCTTGGAGCCAGGCGTCTTGAGGTCGACCACTCGGCTTACCCGAGGGTCGACCGCGGAAATATCCAAGGCACCACTGGTTTCCAGGGACACCTCGTAACCGGCATCACACAGTTGTTTGAGCAAAGGAATGGCATTGGGCTGGGCCAACGGCTCGCCGCCCGTCACACAGACGTAGCGGGGCCGGTAGCTGGCAACC
Organism: Pseudomonas sp. HY7a-MNA-CIBAN-0227; assembly: GCF_040310325.1. Classification (NCBI taxonomy): domain Bacteria; kingdom Pseudomonadati; phylum Pseudomonadota; class Gammaproteobacteria; order Pseudomonadales; family Pseudomonadaceae; genus Pseudomonas; species Pseudomonas sp. HY7a-MNA-CIBAN-0227. Next base: position 127,047 of record NZ_JBEOPT010000010.1, read on the forward strand.
TGCTGGAGGATGTCTTCGAGGGTACGCACGGTACCGCCACTGAAGGCGTAGGCGCTGTCACAGTATTGGCAGCGTAGCGGGCAGCCGGTGAGGCGCACAAATACTGTGGGCAAGCCGGCGGTGCGCGTTTCACCCTGTAACGAGTAAAAAACTTCGGTAATACGTAATGTATCTTGCATAGTCGCCACGGGCGTAACAGCTAAACAGGCTGTCCGCCTCCGTCAGGCACTTCAAGGAGCTCCGCTAACGCGCAAACCCCAAAAAGCGTGTTTCATAAAAGGGCGTGGATTCTAACGAAAAAACCCGCGACAAGCGCGGGTTTCTTCCAAGCAGAGTAGCACCGCTTACATACGCTGCAGATCACGCTGGGCCAACTGAGCGGCGGATGTACCCGGATATTGGGCCACCACCTGCTGCAGAATGCCTTTGACTTTGTCGGCATGACCCAGGCGGCGCTCTACGTCAGCAAGCTTGTACAGCGAGTCAGGCACCTTGGCGTGCTTTGGGTAGAGCTGGCTGACCTTGGCAAAAGCCTGGCCTGCACCTTGCAGATCACCCTTGGCCAAGTTCACCTCACCCAACCAGTATTGGGCATTGCCCGCATACTGACTGTTCGGGTATTTGCGCAGGAAGGCGGCGAAAGCCAGGCTGGCCTTGTCGAAATCCTTTGCTTTGATCAGGTCGAAGGCTGCGTCGTAGTACAGCTTTTCCTTCGCTGGATCACCCGGCTCACTGCTGGCGGCAGGGGCCTGGCTGGCAGCCCCAGCCCCCGCAGCGGCACCACCGGCGGCGCTTGCGGCGCCACCGGCAGAAGAATTATCAGGAGTGGCGGCTGGTGTAACGCCGGTTCCTATGCGCTTATCAAGATCCTGGTATCGCTCCAGGCCTTCTTGTTTCAGGCGATTTACTTCATTTTGCAGAACTTCAATGGTGCCTTGTTGCTGCGCCAATTGATCCTGCATACGTTGCAGCTGGTTGAACAGCTCGCCCTGTGCCGAAGGAGGGGCCGTAACCCCACCTCCGGCATAGGCGCCGTTCGTGCCATAACCTGCTGGCGGATAGCTGCTCCCGCTATTGTTATAGCCAGAGTTGCTATCTTCCACAGGAACCGCAGCCCACACCGCAAGCGGTGCGAGACTGAGAGCCAATACAGTTACAACACGACGGCACGTTCGCATGACGAATTACTTACGCAGTTCGACGCGACGGTTTTGAGCCCAGGATTGCTCGTCGTTGCCGGTAGCAACTGGACGCTCTTCACCGTAGGAAACCAGTTCCAGCTGAGCTGGGGAAACGCCTTGCAGTACCATGTAGCGCTGAACGGCTTTAGCACGACGCTCGCCCAGTGCCATGTTGTACTCACGAGTACCACGTTCGTCGGTGTTACCTTCCAGAACAACGCGAGCGCCGTTAGCTTTCAGGTCTTTGGCGTGAACGTCCAGAGCGCGCATAGCTTCTGGCTTCAGGTCCGAACTGTCGTATTCGAAGTAGAAAGTAGTGATAGCGCGCAGAGCAGCTTCTTCGCTCAGGGAGCCGTCAACTGCACCAGTGTTAGCGCCGTAACCAGCGTTTGGATCAACAGCTGCGCCTTCACCGGCATTGTCGCCGCCTTTAGACGAGCAACCAACGGCTACGGACAAAGCCAGAGCCAGAGCAGCAAACTTACCAAACTTCAGCATTTCCATCGTGAAACTCCTAATGAACCCCAGTGTGTTAAGCAAATCTTGTAGCGCCGCGTCAGTTCAGGTAAGGGGACCAGGACGGTTCTCTGACTTCGCCTTGTGCGGTAGGAAGCGGGAGCCTTACGCGTCCATTAATGGACACGAGCATCAAGACTCCCCGGCCCTGCTGGCGGGTGGCGTAGATTACCATGGTGCCGTTGGGCGCAACAGTAGGCGACTCATCAAGAGTGCTCTCTGTAAGGATTTTTACGCTTCCGCGCTGCAAATCCTGGGCCGCAACCTTGAAATTAGTGAAGCCTTCCTGACGATGGATCATCACCAGAGTCTTTTCATCGGCCGAAAGCTTCGGATTGGCGTTGTAGTTACCAATAAAAGTCACACGTTCGGCACCACCACCGCTGACGCTGCTTTTATAGATTTGTGGCTTGCCGCCACGGTCGGAGGTGAAGTAGATGGTTGAACCATCCTTGCCCCAGAACGGTTCGGTGTTAATGCCAGGACCATTGGTGACACGGCTGATCTGGCGCGAACCGAGGTTCATCACGTAGATATCCGGGTTACCGTCCTTGGACAGTACGAATGCCAGGCGATTGCCATCCGGCGACCACGCAGGCGCGCCGTTCAGGCCTTCAAAGTTGGTGATTTGCTCGCGGCGACCGGTGTCGATGTGCTGAACGAAGATGCGCGGACGCTTCTGTTCAAACGACACGTAGGCAATACGCTTGCCATCCGGCGCGAAACGCGGCGACAGGATTGGCTCACGGGACTGCAACAGGGTCACCGCACGGGCACCGTCGTAGTCCGAACGCTGCAGGGTGTAGCGAGTGTTGTTCACCGAAAAGCGCTCGGCTGTCACGTACAGTATGCGAGTGGAGAACGCACCTTTGATACCGACCAGCTTTTCAAACGACTGGTCGGCAATGTAGTGCGCCATGTCCCGCAGTTGATCGACACTTCCCGAAACGCTACCGGTCAGCACTTGTTGCTCGGTGGCAACGTTGAACAGGGCGTATTGCACCTGCAGGCGACCACCGGCCGGAACGATGCTACCCACCATCAAGTACTGGGCACCCAAGGCCTTCCAGTCACGGTAGATGACTTCGCTGGCCTGGGTCGGCTGGCTGATCATGTTCTGTTTTGGAATTGGCGAGTAGTAACCCGAGTTGCGCAGGTCATTACCAATGATTTCCGCCATGTCGTCCGGCAGTACGCTGCCGCCCTGCCAGCCAAACGGTACAACAGCAATCGGAGTGGCCCGATCGCTACCGCTGGTGACCAGGATGTTCTTTTCATCCGCCGCCGCTATCCCTGCCATGCAGCAAATAACGACAAGCATTCCTCGAAGAAGGTTTCTCACAAGGCTAGATCCTCAGGTGTGAATGTCATCTTGAATGAACGATAGGGAGCGAAGTCGCTTGGTTTCATTCCCTGCATCTCGGTCAACCGGCCAATATTCTTGACCGCTGCAACCGCGGAACTGTCGAACGAACCATCACCACTGGACTTGGCCACACTGACCGAAGTCACCGTACCGTCCGGCAACATGCCGATCTGCAGCACTACTGTCATGCCTTTGCGCGCCGAAGGTGGGCGTGCCCAACCTTCCGCTGCCCGTGCTCGAATCAGATCGTCGAAACTGCCCGCGACTTCATCACCACGTTCATCGGCCAAGGCCTGCTGACGCTGAGGCGTGTCGGAAAGCAAATCGGCCAAGGCCTGGGCCTTTTTGTCTTCGGTCGATTTACGCGCTGCGTCCTGCGCCTTTTTCTTGGCCGCATCAGCAGAGGCTTTCTTCTTCGCATCGTCGGCGACTTTTTTCTTCGCCTCGTCTGCTTCAGATTTCTTCTTGGCGTCGTCCGCGGCTTTTTTCTTCGCGTCTTCGACTATCTTTTTCTTAGCCTCTTCAGCGGCCTTTTTCTTGGCCTCTTCTTCGGCAGCTTTCTTGGCTTCTTCTTCAGATTTTTTCTTGGCTACATCAGCCAACTGTTTCTCTTCAGCCTTTTTAGCTTCGGCAGCTTTATCGGCTTTTTTGGCTTCATCAGCCTTTTTAGCCTCGTCGGCTTTCTTCGCTTCGTCAGACTTTTTAGCTTCCTCGGCCTTTTGAGCAGACTCTTCTTTCTTTTGTTCCGCAGCCTTCACCGCTTCCTGCTCGACCTTCTTCTGTTCCATCTGTTCGACTTCAGTCTGGCGCGCAGCCGACTTCTGGGCCTCACCCGCAATCTTCTGATTGGTCTGGGTGGTGGCCTGACTTTTCGATTTCAGTTGATACAGGGTCGCCTGCACGATCGGCTTGGCTGGCGGCAGGTCCGGCGTCATGGCAAAGCTGACGAACAGCATGCCAAACGCCAGGACGTGCAGGGCAATTGCCCAGACGCTAGGCCAAAAGAAGCTTTCCGAAGCGGACGGCTCTCGCTGTTGGTGCATCAGGGCGCCTCGGTAATCAAGCCAACATTACCGACCCCAGCCTTCTGCAGGCCGCCCATGGCACCCATGACGGACCCGTAGTCGACGACCTTGTCGCCACGGATGAACACCTGGGTGTGCTTGCCGCCTTCGTTGCCGGCGCGAATGATCTTGGTCACTGCCTCGGTCATCTGCGGCAAGGTCATGGCCTTGTCTTGCTGTTTCTGGGTATCGACTTCGCTGCCAAGGTTCCAGTAATAGGTCTTGTCAGCCTTGATCGAAATGGTCAGGACCTGGGTGTTGTTGTCTTGCGGCAAGGCTTCACTGGAAACCTTGGGCAGATCAACCTTCACGCCCTGATTGAGCATCGGCGCGGTCACCATGAAGATAACCAGCAGCACCAGCATCACGTCGATGTAAGGCACTACGTTCATCTCGGCGACCGGCTTGCGCTTTTTCCGAGCTCGAGCGATTAAAGCCATTGGGAATTACCTGCTTATTCTTCGCTGGTGTGCACTTTACGGTGCAGGATCGCCTGGAACTCATCGGCGAAGGTGTAGTAACGGCTGATCAAGGTTTCGCCGCGAGCAGCAAAACGGTTGTAGGCGATTACTGCGGGAATGGCAGCGAATAGACCGATGGCCGTGGCGATCAGGGCTTCGGCGATACCGGGGGCCACAGTGGCCAGAGTCGCTTGCTGGGCCGTGGCCAAGCCGCGGAAGGAGTTCATGATCCCCCACACGGTACCAAACAGACCGATGTACGGGCTGACGGAACCGACGGTGGCGAGAAATGGCAGGCTCTGCTCCAGCTTCTCTTCTTCACGGGAAATGGCGACGCGCATGGCACGGGCCACGCCTTCCATGACCGCTTCCGGATCAACACCCGACTGCTGACGCAGACGGGAGAACTCCTTGAAGCCGGCGCGGAAGATTTGCTCCACGCCCGAATCCGGGTCCGGATTGCTGCCAGCCTGGCGGTACAGTTTGGATAGGTCGATACCCGACCAGAAGCGCTCCTCGAAGCTCTCCAGGGCACGTCGAGCGGCGCGCATCAGGTTGCTGCGCTGAAAAATCATGACCCATGAGGTAACCGATGCGGCTACCAGGATCAGCATCACCAGTTGAACCACGACACTGGCATTGCTGACCAAGCTCCACATGGAGGAATGGTCGACGACGTTAGCTTCCACGCTTTATCTCCTGCTCTGAATGTTTACCCGCGCCGCTCACGGCGGCAAAGGCCGCACGTAGAGCTTCGGGAATGGCCCGGGGTTTCAAACTATTGGTGCGCACACAGGCCACCAGGAACTGCCCCTCACAGAGCAGCGTTGCATCCGTAGCCCGCCTGACCTGCTGTTTAAAGCGCAGGCTGGCACGGTTCAATTCGGTTATTTGCGCACTGACCAACAGTTCATCGTCCAGTCGCGCCGGCGCGTAGTAACGAGCCTCGCTGGAATGCACGACGAACAACAGGTCCTCCCCTGCAAGCGTGGATTGGGCAAAGCCCATCTCCCGTAGCCGCTCGGTTCGAGCCCGCTCCATGAACTTGAGGTAATTGACGTAATACACGATGCCGCCAGCATCGGTGTCCTCGTAATAAACGCGACAACGATGTGTGAACGACTGATCCCCGTTTTGCGCGCGCATACTCTAGTGCTTACTCCTCAGGTTGCCAATCCGGCCAGGCAACTGTTTTTGCATTCTCGTACACATTTCTAACGAAAGAATGACGACACCAGCCACTAGGACAGCACAAACGTTGAATAAATCGACTCGCCACGCCTTTTTAATCGTCTACCGCATCAAGGAATTCGTCTACCACGGGCATCTCGCCCAATCGTGACGGAATGTTTAACCCGAAGTGCAAGTACGCATGCCGAGTCACTACGCGGCCCCTCGGCGTACGCATGATATAGCCCTGCTGGATCAGGTAAGGCTCCAGCACGTCCTCGATGGTATGTCGCTCTTCACTGATGGCCGCCGCGAGGCTGTCCACACCCACCGGGCCACCGTCGAACTTCTCGATCATGGTCAACAGCAAGCGCCGGTCTTGATGGTCGAAGCCATGCTCATCGATATCCAGCAGGTTGAGCGCTCGGTCGGCGACGGCCTTGGTGATATGGCCATTGGCGCGCACTTCAGCAAAGTCCCTTACCCGACGCAACAAACGGTTGGCAATACGCGGCGTCCCACGGGCGCGACGGGCGATTTCGTAGCCGCCATCAGGGTCCAGCGGCAAACCGAGAATCCCCGCAGAACGACCGACAATAGTCGCCAGGTCGGCAGTGCTATAGAACTCTAGACGTTGAACAATGCCGAAACGGTCTCGCAGCGGATTGGTCAGCATCCCGGCACGAGTGGTCGCGCCCACCAGGGTAAAGGGAGGTAAGTCGAGTTTGATCGAGCGCGCCGCCGGCCCTTCGCCGATCATGATGTCCAGCTGGAAGTCTTCCATGGCCGGGTACAGCACTTCTTCGACGATAGGTGAGAGCCGGTGGATTTCGTCGATAAACAGCACATCATGAGGCTCAAGGTTGGTCAGCAGCGCCGCCAAGTCGCCCGGACGCTCCAGTACCGGCCCCGAGGTGCTCTTGATCGACACACCCATTTCCTGGGCAATGATGTGGGCCAGGGTTGTCTTGCCCAGGCCCGGCGGGCCGAAGATCAACGTGTGGTCCAGGGACTCGTTACGCCCGCGCGCCGCCTGGATGAATAGCTCCATCTGCTCGCGCACGGTGGGCTGGCCAATGTATTCGGCAAGGCTTAGGGGGCGAATGGCCCGATCCTGTACTTCTTCACGGTCGCGAGGGCCGGTGGCCGCAATCAGACGATCAGCTTCAATCACTTAAATCATTCCCTTCAGGGCGCGGCGGATCATGTCTTCACTGCTCAGGTTCTTGTCCTTGATCGCCGACACAGCCTTACTGGCTTCCTGAGGCTTGTAACCCAGGGAAATCAGCGCGCTGACTGCATCACTCTCGGCGCTGGCCACCGGCACACCCGGAGCATCCGGTTGATTGGGTACCAGGGCAAACATGCTCGGCACCACCTCCCAACCCTTGAAGCGGTCCTTGAGTTCCACCAGCAGTCGCTCGGCGGTTTTCTTGCCGACACCCGGCACCTTGGTCAACGCCGACGTGTCCTGGGCCGAGACGCAGCGCACCAGCTCATCGACTTCCAGGCTCGACATCAAGGCCAGGGCCAGTTTTGGCCCGACGCCGTTGAGACGAATCAGCTCGCGGAAAAAATCACGATCGCGCTTGCCAATAAAACCATAGAGCAATTGCGCGTCTTCGCGCACCACCAGGTGCGTGTGCAAGGTCAGCGGCTCGCCGACCGACGGTAGGCGATAGAGGGTGGTCATGGGCACTTCCAGCTCATACCCCAGCCCGTTTACATCCAGAATCAGGTGCGGCGGCTGTTTCTCAGCCAAGGTGCCGCGCAAGCGTCCAATCACGTTTCAGATCCTTAAAGCTTCAGTCAGATCAGGGCCTGACCTGGAATAACGTAGCCATGTCGGCCGACAACACAGGCCGTCTCATGCGCCACATGCAAAATGATTGCGCTGATGCTATCAGAGACGCAGCCGCCCGCCACGACTGCGTGCCGCGCCCAATCCATGAGGCAGCAGGCTGGAGCGGGTATGGGCGTGACAAATGGCAATGGCCAGGGCATCGGAGGCGTCGATCTGCGGTTTGGCAGTGAGCTTAAGCATGTGCATGACCATCATCTGCACCTGATCTTTATTGGCGGCCCCAGTGCCGACGACTGCTTGCTTGACCTGGGTCGCAGTGTATTCGGCGATCTCCATGCCTTCCTCGGCACCGGCAACAATGGCGGCGCCACGGGCCTGGCCCAACTTCAAGGCAGAATCGGCGTTTTTAGCCATAAAGACCTTTTCAATGCCCATGGTCACCGGGCCGTAGGTCTGGATCACTTCACGTACGCCGCGATAGACAATTTGCAAACGCTCGGCCAACTCGCCAGAGCCCGTGCGGATGCAACCGGAGGCGACGTAGACACAGCCTCGCGGGGTATCTTGGACCACGCCAAAGCCGGTGATTCGCGAACCGGGGTCGATACCTAAGATAAGAGTCATAACGCCTATTGCCGAACAGTTAAGGAATGAAACGCGGAACCCAAAACCTGAGGCCAGACACTCATTGTGGCGAGGGATCTTGCTCCCTCACCACAGAGGTGATGTATCCAGACACAAAGCCAATCAGCCGAGCTGTTCGGCCACGGACTCCGCAATATCGGCGTTGGAGTAGACGTTCTGCACGTCATCCAGGTCTTCCAGCATATCGAGCAACTTCAGCACCTTCTCGGCGCCGTCCAGATCCAGCTCCGCGCTGGTGGTCGGCAGCATGACGATTTCCGCATCGGTACCCTTGAAGCCGGCGGCTTCCAGGGCATTGCGCACGGAATAGAAGCCGGCGAACGAGGTGAACACGTCGATGGAACCGTCTTCGTTGGTCACCACGTCGTCGGCGTCGGCCTCCATGGCCGCTTCCATCAGCGCATCTTCGTCAACGCCTGGCGCAAAGGAAATCTGCCCCTTGCGCTCGAACAAATAAGCCACCGAACCATCAGTGCCCAGGTTGCCGCCGCACTTGCTGAACGCATGGCGCACTGCCGCCGCAGTACGGTTGCGGTTATCGGTCATGCACTCGACCATCACCGCCACGCCACCGGGGCCATAGCCTTCGTAGCTCAGTTCGACCATATCGTCGGTTTCGGCCGCACCGGCACCACGGGCCACGGCGCGATCAATAATATCGCGGCTCATGTTGGCGCCCAGGGCCTTATCCAGCGCCAGGCGCAGACGCGGATTGGAGCCCGGATCAGCGCCACCCTGGCGGGCAGCGACGGTCAGCTCGCGAATCCACTTGGTAAAGATCTTGCCCTTCTTGGCATCCTGACGCTCTTTGCGGTGCTTGATGTTCGCCCACTTGGAATGGCCAGCCATAACACAACTCCGAAATTCTCTAGAAACCTTAACGATCCCGCCCCAGGCAGGACTTCTTTCTTTAACGCAAAGACCTTGTAACGCAAAGGCGCATCCGAAGATGCGCCTTTTTGACTGCGTAAACCTTATCGCGCTTTCACGCAGCAGCCTTACTCAGCCTTCGGCACTTCACGCAGACGGATGTGCAGCTCGCGCAGAGCCTTGGCATCCACCACACTCGGTGCTTGCGTCATCACGCAGGCAGCACTCTGGGTTTTCGGGAAGGCGATCACTTCACGGATCGACTGCGCACCGGTCATCAGCATCACCAGACGGTCAAGGCCGAAGGCCAGGCCGCCGTGGGGTGGCGCGCCGTATTTCAGGGCGTCGAGCAGGAAGCCGAATTTCTCTTCCTGTTCCGCTTCGCTGATACCCAGCAGGCGGAAGACCGATTGCTGCATATCCTTGCGGTGGATACGAATAGAACCGCCACCCAGCTCAGTACCGTTCAGCACCATGTCGTAGGCACGGGACAGGGCGGTGGCCGGGCTGGCCTCCAACTCTTGTGGGGTGCACTTGGGCGCAGTGAACGGGTGGTGCAAGGCGCTGAAGCTACCGTCGTCGTTCTCTTCGAACATCGGGAAGTCGACGACCCACATTGGCGCCCATTCGCTGGTCAGCAGGTTCAGGTCGTTGCCGACCTTGATCCGCAGTGCGCCCAGGGCTTCGCTGACGATCTTCGACTTGTCGGCGCCGAAGAATACGATGTCGCCGTCGACCGCGCCAACGCGATCAAGGATCACGTTGAGGTTGGCTTCAGGGATATTTTTGACGATTGGCGATTGCAACCCCTCGACACCCTTCGCGCGCTCGTTGACCTTGATGTACGCCAGGCCCCTGGCACCGTAGATGCCGACGAACTTGGTGTAGTCGTCGATCTGCTTGCGCGCAATGCTCGCCCCGCCAGGAACGCGCAAGGCAGCGATGCGGCATTTCGGGTCGTTGGCCGGGCCGCTGAACACCTTGAAGTCGACGTCTTTGAGTTGATCGGCAACGTCCACCAGTTCCAGCGGGTTACGCAGGTCTGGTTTGTCGGAACCGTAACGGCGCATGGCCTCGTCCCAGGTCATGTGCGGGAACTCACCGAATTCCAGACCCAGCACTTCCTTGAACAGGTTGCGGATCATGCCTTCGGTCAGGCCCATGATGTCTTTTTCATCGAGGAAGCTGGTCTCGATGTCGATCTGGGTGAATTCCGGCTGGCGGTCGGCTCGCAGGTCTTCGTCACGAAAGCACTTGGCGATCTGGTAGTAACGGTCGAAACCGGCAACCATCAGCAGTTGCTTGAACAGTTGCGGCGATTGCGGCAAGGCGAAGAAGGAACCGGCGTGGGTACGGCTCGGCACCAGGTAGTCACGAGCGCCTTCCGGAGTCGCACGGGTCAGGATCGGCGTCTCGACGTCGAGGAAGCCGTTCTCGTCCAGATAGCGACGGATGCTGGTGGTCATGCGCGAACGCAGTCGCAGCTTCTCCAGCATTTCCGGACGACGCAGGTCGATAAAACGATAGCGCAAGCGGGTTTCTTCGCCAACGTCGGAGAACTCGTTGAGCGGGAACGGCGGGGTTTCCGCTTCGTTCAGCACTTCCAGCTCGTAACCCAAAACCTCGATCATGCCCGACGCCATGTTGACGTTGCCGGCACCGGCTGGACGCAGGCGTACCTTGCCGGTGATCTTGACCACGTACTCGCTGCGCACGCGGTCGGCGGCGGCGAAGGTTTCAGCGCGGTCCGGGTCGAACACCACTTGGGCCAGACCGTCACGATCACGGATATCGAGGAAGATCACCCCGCCGTGGTCGCGGCGACGGTGAACCCATCCGCACAGGGTGATTTCCTGACCTTCCAGGGTCTCGTTCAGTTGGCCGCAATAGTGGCTGCGCATCATGATAGTGGTTTCACTTCTCGTAATTCGAAATTCGGTGGAGGTCTTGCTTAACTCAGCACCTTAAGTCAGGCACCGGATAATGCAAGCGCTCGCGCGTAGAGTTCAACTCAGTCTGCTTTGTCGCCGCCGGCCAAATTCTTCTTCGAGCCGGTCTTGAAGTCGGTCTCGTACCAGCCAGAACCGCTCAAGCGAAAGCCCGGCATGGACAACATCTTTTTAAGCTCTGGCGCCTGACAAGCAGGGCAATCGACCAACGGCGCGGCGCTGATCTTTTGAATGGCTTCCAACTGATGACCACAGGAAGCGCATTGATAGTCGTACATGGGCATGGAGATGTCTCGGCGATCAGGTCACTGCTGCGCTGCGCTCTGACCCGGACCTTGGAAAAAAGCCCGGCATGCGCAGCAAAGGGCGGGATTATATCTGGTAAATCGAGGCTGTGCAGCCGTAGTGGTGCGCAGCTCTTTATAGAGAACCTGTCAGCCCGGTTTCTGCCCGATACCCAACCCTGCTGTCAGCAGGAAGCCTGCGGGCAGGAAAGGTAGACAGGCGAGTGACGCCAAAAAACGCCACTCACCAGCGTGGCTTACTGACTATCGAGCAGCGAACGCAACATCCATGCAGTTTTCTCGTGAACCTGCATGCGCTGGGTCAACAAATCCGCAGTGGGCTCGTCACTGACTTTATCGAGCAGCGGGAAGATCCCGCGCGCGGTCCGGGTAACAGCTTCCTGACCCTGGACAAGTTGCTTGATCATGTCTTCAGCACTGGGCACACCCTCTTCTTCCTTGATGGAAGAAAGACGGGCATAGACAGAGTACGCGCCAGGCGCTGGAAAACCCAAGGCACGAATACGTTCGGCAATTGAATCAACTGCCAGCGCCAGCTCGTTATATTGCTCTTCAAACATCAAGTGCAGCGTACGAAACATCGGGCCAGTCACGTTCCAATGGAAGTTATGGGTCTTCAGGTAAAGTACATAGGTATCTGAAAGCAGCCGTGAAAGTCCGTCAACAATGGATTTACGATCTTCTTCATTGATACCAATATCGATTGCCATGTTTATCCCCTTCAATTAATGGAAATTCATTGATCAGGTGCAGGACCACTCTAGCAAGAGTATCGGCCTTGTGCAGCCCGGCACCTCTGCGCGACGTGCGGCAAATCGCCTTTTGCAGCGCGCAACAGCAGCAGGCAAGGCTTTTCCCATTGCAAAAAAAACGTACTGTGGGCAAAAAAAGCACTGCACCTGTCTAGGACGGGCGTTTGCAGGAGAAATTCCGTGGCCGTCGTAATGGCCTGAAACGCTTGATTTGAGAAGGCACAGGCTTTGCTGTTAAATAGGCGGCGTGTCGCTGCCGCTATTTTCCCGCGTTCAGCGCATAGGCTGATACCCGCGCACGTGCCCAACGCCTCCCATTGTTCAGAAGCGAACCGTGCCAGTCAGCTCTTCCTTGTGATCCGTCTTAACGTGAGTTAATCAAAATGTTGAAAATCGTCCACCTGCTAACGGGCGCTGCAGCTTTGCTGCTGTCCTTTACCCCTAGTCTGCGAACCGAAACCCTACCCTACCTGCAACAACCCGATGCTCTATACCTGGCCTTTTTCGGCCTTATTAACCTGACACTGGCTCCAGTCATTCCTTACTGGAACAAAGGCCCGCGTCATCAACTGCAAAATCTGGTCAGCGCCCTGCTGGTGCTGGCTGTCGTCGTGCAAACCCTTACCCTGCTGGCGCCAATGCCTGAAGTCGGCGGTCATCCGGCTGTCCTGCTCAGCCTGGCGATCTCACTGATTGCTATCATTCTTCATCTGGCCATCAGCTTCTACCGTTCGTCCCCGGCCGCCGCATCGCAAAGCTACGACATGACCAACCGGGATACCGGGACCGTCAAGTGGTTCAACACCTCCAAAGGCTTCGGCTTTATTTCCCGGGATTCGGGCGACGATATCTTCGTCCACTTCCGGGCCATCCGTGGCGAAGGCCATCGCGTCCTCGTCGAAGGCCAGCGCGTGGAGTTCTCCGTGATGAACCGTGACAAGGGCCTGCAAGCTGAAGACGTGATCGCCGCCTTGCCGCGTCGCTGATTTCAGTCTGCAAAAAAAGAAACCGCGATACAGCCAACGCTGGATCGCGGTTTTTTATTGTCTGGGGTTTAGCCCAGCCAATCAGTAATGGGGCGGCGGCGCCTCTTCTTCCGAGGACTCGAATTGGCCGCCCATCTCTTCCTGGCGCTTGAGCAACGCGGACATCTGCAACTGCAGGCGTTCGACCGCCCGCTGCTGGGTGACCAGAATATCGTTCAAGGTCTCAATGGTGTCGTCCTGAAAAGCCAGTCGGCTCTCAAGCTCCGTCACGCGATCTTGCAGTTCCATGGTTCAGTCCTGCGCAAAAATAAAATCGGGAGGCAGTAGCTCGCGCAAACGCGCACGAATCACCGCTACCTGTTCTTCGGTATAAGGCTGCGCCGGATGCTTACCCCAGACGGGAGCAGGCCAGGCGGCATCATCACGCTTGCGCACGATCACGTGCACATGCAGTTGGCTGACAACATTGCCCAAGGCACCGATGTTCATTTTGTCGGCAGCAAATCCGTCATTAAGCAATTGCGCCAAGGCAGTGCTTTCCTGCCACACCTGTTGCTGGTCAGCAACATCCAACTCAAACACTTCGCGGATACCGTTGATGCGTGGCACCAAGATGAGCCAAAGGTAATTCGAGTCATTGGACAGCAGCAGGCGGCACAGGGGGAAATCCCCGATGGGCAGCGTGTCATTTTGCAGACGTGGATCTAAGGCGAACACCGCAGTCACTCCGTTCGGCTGGTCAGGTTTCAGGTGCCCAGCATACCTGCGAATGGGCCGTGCTTCACCGCCAATACTGCGGTAACTATCGAGTCGACTAGACGGCCGAGCACCTCGCACCAAAATGAGTCGTTTATGCCCCGCATCGTGCAAGGTTCATCCGCCGATTACTCACCGCACGGGGTGGATGGGTAACGTTTTTCGTTGGCGCCTGATTTATGCCCCTGCAAAAAGGAGCAACACCCGACCGTCAAGGCCAAACCAAACGGCGCAAAAAGCCCGTGCTTATGCGGTTTTTACAGTGCCACGGAGCTTTTCACGAAAAAATGACATTCAGTTACCGGTTTGTGCACGCTTGTTGCATTCCCACCCATATCGTCGGCAACGGCACCCTGCAGGAAGCAGGTGTTTCACGGTAGAAAACAACAGTGAGTCAATGCGCACCAAGGAAGTTTTGTAACTTTGAACGCGGTATTTTTTTACCGATGTTCAGGATATTAAAAACTGCATTGAAGTTGTCAGTCTGGTTACACACAGACTGTAAATTTGCGACATGGACCTAGCAATTTACGACAGCCTCGTAAAGAAGCTGCAAGGATAGATCGGCAAGTATCGCCAATATTGTCAGCGTGCTATAAGTTTGCGCTGATACAAAAAAGAAAGAGCCGCCCAGACAAAAATATAGGTGGGACGGCAGTACTCTTCCTAAAAACCAAAGGAGCAAATCACAATGCGCGTGATGAAGTGGAGCATGATCGCCCTGGCTGTTTCAGCAGGTACCTCGCAGTTCGCAATGGCGTCCTCCCAGGACGACTCCAAAGGCTTTGTTGAAGACAGTACGTTCGGTATCAACACCCGCGCTCTGTACTTTAGCCGCGATTTCCGTAACAACCCGTCGGGCCCAGGCTCGCAAAGCCGCGCCGAAGAATCTGGTCTTGGCTTCAACGCCCTTTACCAGTCGGGCTTTACCCAAGGCACCATCGGTGTCGGTGTTGACGCCATTGGCCTGCTGGGCATCAAGCTCGACAGTGGCAAGGGTCGTGCTGGCACTGGTCTGTTCCCTACCGGTTCCGACGGTCGTTCGCAAGATGACTACTCGAGTGGCGGCGCAGCGATCAAGTTCCGCATCTCCGATACCGTGCTGAAAATCGGTGACCAGTACACCACCGCGCCGGTATTCGCTTCCGATGACAGCCGTCTGCTGCCAGAGGTACCGGAAGGCATCTCTATCACCAGCAACGAAATCAAAGGCCTGAAGCTGGAAGCCGGTCACTTTACCGGTATCAAGGCACAATCACAGACCTTCAGTGACAGCCTGCACCTGACCCAAGCCGACTTCGTCGGTGCGGTGTACTCCTTCACTCCAGAGCTGACCGGTAGCCTGTACTACTCGAAAGTGGAAGACTACTTCCGCAAAATCTATAGCAACGTTAACTACACCCACGCGCTGAGCGACGACCAGTCCTTCGCCATCGACTTCAACATCTACGACACCAAGAGCGACGGCCAAGGCCGGCAACGTGCCTACAAGGACGGTACAACCAAGCTCGACAACCGTGCGTTCAGCTTGCAGGGCGCCTACACCATCGGTGCTCACACCTTCACCCTGGCAGCTCAAAAGGTTAGCGGTGACGGTGACTACGGCTACGGCGTAGACGGCGGCGGCTCAGTGTTCCTGGCCAACTCCATTGCACGTTCCGACTTCAACGCCGAAGGCGAGAAGTCCTACCAAGCTCGTTACGACATCAACATGGCCACCTTTGGTGTACCAGGTCTGAGCTTCATGACTCGTTACGTAACAGGTAGCGGCGCGAACACCGCCACGACCTCGAACGGCAAAGAGTGGGAACGCGACATCGAAGCCAAGTACGTGATTCAGGAAGGCCCGGCTAAAGACCTGAGCCTGCGCATCCGGCAAGCGACATATCGTTCGTCTGATGGCGTTTACTACGGTTCGTCGTCGATCGACGAACTGCGTCTGATCGCGCAATACCCGCTGAACATCTTGTAATTAGTCGCTTAATTACAACGATAACTCAGGGCCTCGGCCCTAAATAAAAAGCCGCCCACTTATTACAAGTGAGCGGCTTTTTTATTGCAGTTATATTTCTATGCACCAATAACTAGCAAGCTAGCTATCGAGTTTGCGCATTCAGATCAAACCTGACCATTCGGCCAAGTTCAATCCACAAACCTGTTATTACTTGGCAGGCGCTTCCTGCATAACGCGAATAACTCGCTGCGGAAACGGAATATCAATCCCAGCCGCTTTCAAACGATCACGGGCCAGTTCGTTGAACTGGAACATCACATCCCAGTAATCCGCAGTCTTGGTCCAAACCCGCAGGGAAACGGTAATTGAACTGTCACCCAAGGTCGATACCACCGCTACCGGCTCAGGATCAGCCAATACTCGTGGGTCCTTGGCCAGTTCCAGCAACACTTCCCGGGCTTTCTGCAGGTCGGCTTCATAGTCGACACCCACGTCAAACACCACTTTGCGGGTAGGTTGGCGGTTAGTGTTAGTGATGATGCCGTTGGACAGAATGCCGTTGGGCACGATGACCGTCTTGTTGTCGCCCGTACGGATCACGGTATGGAAGATCTGGATGCTGTCGACAGTACCCGCGGTGCCTTGGGCTTCGATCCAGTCGCCGATGCGGAACGGGCGAAACAGCAGAATCAGCACGCCACCGGCGAAGTTCGCCAGGCTGCCTTGCAATGCCAGGCCAATGGCTAGGGTCGCCGCACCGATCGCCGCGACGAACGAAGTGGTTTCCACACCAATCATCGAGGCCACGCTGACGATCAGCATCACCTTGAGGACGATGTTCGCCAGACTGGTGACGAAGCCCTGCAGCGCCATGTCGGCATTGCGCATGGCCAGCAAACGACCCATCTTGTGGGTCAGCTTGTTGATCAACCACCAGCCAACGGCCAGGGTGATGACGGCCAGCAATACCCGACTGCCGTATTCCATGATCATCGGGATCCAGGCCTGGGAAGCCTTGATCAATTGGTCCACTTCAGCGTTTAAATCCATCTACTTTCTCCTGTTGAGCGGGTGTGCTGCTTTTATGGTGCCCACAGCAATCGAGCCCCGAAGGGCTCAATCGTTTCTGCAGGTTCTGGGGCGTGGGACGTCGAAAACGCCCGCAGGTTCCCCAATGCGCTATCAGTCGCGGAAATTATTGAACTGCAGCGGCATGTCGAAAGTCTTGGCACGCAAGGCGGCAATCGCGTCTTGCAGGTCGTCACGCTTCTTGCCGGTGATACGCACCTGTTCGCCCTGGATGGCGGCCTGGACCTTGAGCTTGGCGTCCTTGACGTGGGCGACGATTTTTTTCGCCATCTCCTTGTCGATACCTTCCTTGAGTACGGCTTCCTGCTTCATCAGCTTGCCGGAGGCGTAGGCGTCCTTGACTTCAAGGCACTGCACGTCGATCTTGCGCTTGACCAGCGCCAGCTTGAGGATCTCGATCATCGCTTCCAGCTGGAAATCAGCTTCAGCGGTCAGGTTGACAGTCAGGTCCTTTTCCTTGAACTCAAAGCTGCCCTTGCCTTTCAAGTCATAGCGACGGTCCAGTTCCTTGACGGCGTTCTCGACGGCGTTGGTGACTTCGTGTTTGTCCAGTTCGGATACCACGTCGAACGACGGCATGTAGTTTCTCCAATAAAAAAGGGGCGCGGCTCAGTAGAGATGGAGCAGGCCTGGCTTGCGGGTAAAATGCGCGGCCATTATAACGGTTCTTTACCCTCCTTCACTGTGAGCTTTTGCGGAGCAAAAACTGATGTCGACCACCTGGCATGTCCTTGGCGCTGGCAGTCTCGGGACTTTGTGGGCCGCGCGCCTGGCGCGTGCGGGCCTTCCTGTCAGGTTGATCCTGCGTGACAAGGCCCGCCTGGCGAGCTATCAGGCAGTCTCGGGGCTGACCCTGGTTGAGCAGGGCCAAGCCCGTACCTACCCTGTCACCGGCGAAACCGTCGACAGCCCGGAACCCATTCATCGGCTACTGGTAGCGTGCAAAGCCTATGACGCCCCAGGCGCCGTCGCACAGCTTGAACATCGCCTGGCGCCCGACGCCGAGTTGATTCTCCTGCAAAACGGCCTCGGCAGCCAGGATGCGGTCGCCGCTCAACTGCCCCTGGCACGCTGCATTTTCGCCTCCAGCACCGAAGGTGCCTTTCGCGAAAGTGACTGGTGTGTGGTCTTTGCTGGCCATGGCTACACCTGGTTGGGTGACGCCAGCCACCCCACTGCACCGCTTTGGCTGGACGATCTGCGCGGCGCAGGTATTCCCCATGAATGGAACACCGACATCCTTACTCGCCTGTGGCGAAAACTGGCGCTCAATTGCGCGATCAATCCGCTGACGGTGCTGCACCAATGCCGCAACGGCGGCCTGCAAGACCATCAGTGTGAAGTAGCGACGTTATGTGCCGAGCTGGCCGAACTGCTGGAATGCTGCGGCCAGCCTGCGGCAGCGCAGGACCTGCAGGCAGAAGTGGAAAGGGTGATCCAGGCCACGGCGGCCAATTATTCCTCGATGTATCAGGACGTCGCCAATGGACGGCGCACCGAAATCAGCTATTTGCTGGGCTATGCTTGCCAGGCAGCCACGCGCCATCAGTTGAGCTTGCCACACCTGCAACAACTGCAGGTGCGGCTGGTAAACCACCTGAGCGCACACGGATTGCCCAGCGACTGAAGCACGCGCTACCCTGCCTCCTTGTTCCTTGCCTGCGAAAACCCTGATGCCACTGCGCCAGCGCCTCGAAAATCTACCGGTTGGGCAGAAACTGCTGGCGGCCCTGCTGGTGCTGCTGACCACCGTGCTGCTGGTGGCCAACCTGACCTTTATCAGCGCCGCCTACTGGATCTCCCAGGAAAGCATGGCACCCCAGGCCTTGCAGGCCATCGGCCGGCTGGTCTCCAACCCGGCGCTCGCCACCGAAGCCCTGGACTCACCCGTCAAGGCGCAAACCCTGCTCAACGAGCTGACCAGCTATTCGCCGCTGCGGGCCGCTGCGCTGTACGACGGCGAAGGCAATCGCCTGGCGCAATTGCAACACGGTGATCGTCTGCACCTGCCGGACAACTACCGGCACATCGAAGCCTGGCGTATCACCGAATTTCGCAACAACCAGGTGATCACCCTGCCCAGCCCCGGCAAACCTTCGGGGCATTTGTTGTTGGTGGCCACCAGCGAACTACCGGTAGCCTTCTATACCGGCACCTTGACCGCCAGCCTGGGCATCTTGATTTTCAGTGTACTGTTGTGGATGGTGATTGCCCGGCAGATCAAGCGCCTGATTACCCGACCGATCCATGAACTGGAAGAGCTGTCACGCCAGGTCACGCGGGAAGAGAACTACGCCTTGCGCGCCAGTCGCGGCAACCATGACGAAATCGGCAGCCTGGCCGAAGCCTTCAATACCATGCTTTCGCGCATTGAAGCCCGTGAGCAGCAGCTCAAGCGCGCTCGCGACGACTCCCAGGCCGCCTATGACCAGGCTCAGGCCCTGGCCGAGGAAACCCGCCACACCAACCGCAAGCTGGAGCTGGAAGTCCAGGTACGCAGCAAGATCGAGAAAAAACTCACGGGCTTTCAGAATTACCTGAACAGCATCATCGACTCGATGCCGTCGGCGCTGATCGCCCTGGACGAACAACTCTACGTCACCCAATGGAACCAGGAGGCCAGCGCACTTTCCGGCACCCATCTGAACGAGGCGTTAAACCAGCCAATCTTCCTCGCCTTCGAACCGCTCAAGCCGTACCTGCCGCAACTCAAGGCAACGGTGGAACAACACACCGTGGAGCGAATCGAGCGCGTTACCTGGATCAAGGACGACGAGCCCAAGCATTACGCCCTGACCTTCTACCCACTGATGGGCGGTGCCGGACGCGGGGTGGTGATCCGTATCGATGACATCACCCAGCGCCTGTCCCTGGAAGAAATGATGGTGCAGTCGGAGAAGATGTTGTCCGTCGGTGGCCTCGCCGCTGGCATGGCCCACGAAATCAATAACCCGCTGGGGGCAATCCTGCATAACGTGCAGAACATCCGCCGCCGCTTGTCAGCGGAACTGCCGAAAAACCTTGAACACGCCAAACAGGTGGGCGTCGAACTGGACACGGTCAACCGCTACCTGCAAAGCCGTGAAGTCCCGCAACTGCTCGACGGTATCCAGCAGGCCGGTGCCCGCGCGGCAAAAATCGTCACCCATATGCTCAGTTTCAGCCGTCTCAGCAACCGCCAGATGGCCCCCTGCGACTTACCGGCGTTGATCGATCAGGCGGTGGATATTGCCGGCAACGACTTCGACCTGACCATAGGCTTCGACTTCAAGGGGCAGGCGATCATTCGCCAGTTCGACCCGCTGCTTGGCCCAGTACCCGGTACCGCCAACGAACTGGAGCAAGTGCTGCTCAACCTGTTGAAAAACGCGGCACAGGCCATCCACTTGCGGGGCGAAGACAGCGAGCCTGGGCGTATCATCCTGCGCACACGGCTCAACCCGCCGTGGGCAGAGATCCAGGTGGAAGACAATGGCATCGGCATGAGCAAAAACGTGCGCAAACGCACCTTCGAACCGTTCTTCACCACCAAGGAAATTGGCCAAGGCACCGGGCTTGGGCTATCGGTCTCGTATTTCATCATCACCAACAATCACAAGGGCCAGATGGAAGTCCATTCGACTCAGGGCCAAGGCACGTGCTTCACCTTGCGCCTGCCCTTGACGGGCAGCCAGCTCGCCCCTCACGAACTCACTCAACTGGAGCGCTAACCATGGGCTTTCGCCTGTCGAAAATTTACACACGTACCGGCGACAAGGGCGAAACGGGCCTGGGCGACGGCCGCCGTGTGCCCAAGGATCACCCACGGGTGGAGGCCATTGGCGAAGTCGATGCGCTGAACAGCCAGTTGGGTTTGCTGCTGGCCGGGCTTGAGGAACAGAGTGGTCAGCATCCGGCCTTGAAGGATGTGATCGAAGTGCTGACACCTTGCCAACACCGCTTGTTCGACCTGGGCGGTGAGTTGGCGATGCCGGTGTACAAGGCGCTCAATGCCGCCGAAGTTGACCGGCTAGAGGCCGCGATTGACCGCTGGAACGAAGAGGTTGGCTCGCTGGAAAACTTCATCCTGCCCGGCGGCTCGGCATTGATTGCCCAGGCCCATGTGTGCCGGAGCCTGGCACGCAGTGCCGAGCGCCGCTGCCAGCATCTAAACGCAGTAGAGCCGCTGGAAGGCGTAGGCCTGGCTTATATCAACCGGCTATCAGACTTGCTGTTTGTGGCAGCGCGGGTGATTGCCAAGCGCCAGGGAGTGGCCGAGATTTTATGGCAGGCGGCGGCGAAGCCTCATTGATGATCAGTTGATTCTGAGGACGGCGGTGTGGCCGACGTAGCCTCGCTGGGGCTCGACAACTGCGTCCACACCTGGCGCCTCAAACTTCAGGCCAGAACGCCCGAATGCCTGCCACACCTTGAGCGCCGGTTTCCCAGGCTTTTTCCAGCTCGGCGGGCCCAACGCCACCTAACAGAAACACCGGTTTGCTGAACCCGCTGATCAACTGCGCCGCCTGCTCCCAACCCAACGGCTGTGCATCGGGGTGAGTCTGGGTCGGTTGCACGGGCGACAGCGTGACAAAATCCACATCCATCAACTCGGCCAGCGCCAGCTCTTCGGCATCGTGGCAGGACGCCGCCAGCCAACGGTCCTTAGGCAGCGGCCGGCCCTTGCTGGCGTACTTGCGCAGTTGCGCCGAGGTCATGTGCCAGCCAGCCGAGGGAAAGTCTCCCAGCCACTCAAACGGCCCCTTGAGCATCAGTTGCGCCTTACCCGCACACAGGCCCACAGCGTCCACCGCCAAGTCGCGGTATTTTGGGTCATAACCATTGGGCGCACGTAACTGAACCAGCTTGATGCCGCCGGCAATGGCTTTCTGGATACCGCGCAGCAGGGTCGGGGTTTCCAGTTCACCGGGAGTGATCAGGTATTGGGCAGGCAACCGCGCCGCTGCGACGATCGGCGCATTGGCCGCCGGGAACTCATAGTTCACCAGGTCCCGGGGAGCAACCCATTCAAGTGGCTGCCCTTCGGCGCCATGGGGCTCGCCGGTAAAGGCCGAGACTTCCCAGACATCCAGCAACACCTGCTTGTCCGGGTAATCATGTTGCACCTTGATCAACGGCCGGGCCGCGGTGACCAGAATGCCCAGCTCTTCCTGCAGCTCTCGGCTCAGCGCCGTGGCAACCGATTCACCGGCCTCCACCTTACCGCCGGGAAACTCCCAGAGACCGCCCTGATGCTGGATGTCGGCACGACGTGCCAGCAGAATTCTGCCGTCTACGCCCCGGATGACCGCTGCTGCTACATGAACTCGTTTCACCGTACTACTTCCTCTAAACCGGCCTTATGCCAGGCCTTGAAGGCTGGCCATTGGTAAATCGTCTCGACGTAGGCCGCGTCCACTGCCGACAGCTCTACCTGATAGGTACGCAGGCGTACGGCAATTGGTGCGAAATACGCATCCACCAGGCAGGCACCGCCAAACAGGAATGGGCCAGTCTCAGTGGCAACGGCGCGGCACTCGGCCCACAAGGCGGTCATGCGCTGGACTTCCACCTGCACATCAGCCAGCACCGGTGACAGCGGCGCGTTGCGGCTCAGGTCAAACGACATATTGCCGCGAATCGCGAAGAAACCACTGTGCATCTGCGCGCAGGCCGAGCGGGCCTGAGCACGGGCGGCAATGTCTTTAGGCCACAATTGGGCGCCCGGAAACTGTTCATTCAGGTATTCGGCAATTGCCAGGGAGTCGCCAATCACGCCGTGCTCGGTTTTCAACAGCGGTACTTTGCCGGTGGGCGAGTATTTGAGAACGCGTTCGCGGGTGTCCGATTGATTGAGCTTGATCAGTTCTTCGCTGTAGTCAACGCCAGTCAGCTCAAGGGCCAAGGCTGCACGCAAGGACCAGGAAGAATAGAGTTTGTCGCCGATGATCAGGTGCATGGGACGTCCTTTTTCATGAGGTACGAACGTTACTCTGTGGAGCAAGATTACTCGCGAAAAACTCGAAGACGCCACGTTCTGCCAGGCAGCCAGCGATATCGTTAACGACCTTCGCGAGCAAGCTCGCTCCTACAGGAGAAAATGTAGCTTCGTGAGTATCAGGTGCGGTATTCCGCGTTGATCTTCACATACTCGTGGGACAGGTCAGTGGTCCAGATGGTTTCGCTGCACTCACCACGACCCAGCTCGATGCGGATGGTGATTTCTTCACGCTGCATCACAGCCGAACCCTGGGCTTCGGTGTAGGTCGCAGCACGGGCGCCACGGCTGGCGATGCACACTTCGCCGAGGAACACGTCAATCTTGCTCACGTCCAGATTGGGTACGCCGGCACGGCCGACAGCAGCCAGGATGCGGCCCCAGTTCGGGTCCGAGGCAAACAGCGCGGTTTTGATCAGCGGCGAATGGGCCACGGTGTAGCCCACATCCAGGCATTCCTGGTGATTGCCGCCGCCGTTGACTTCAACGGTGACGAACTTGGTTGCACCTTCGCCGTCGCGCACGATGGCCTGGGCCACGTCCATGCACACTTCGAACACCGCCTGCTTCAACGCCGCGAACAACGGGCCGGCGGAAGAGGTGATTTCCGGAAGGTTGGCCTTGCCAGTGGCGATCAACATGCAGCAATCGTTGGTCGAGGTGTCGCCGTCGATGGTGATGCGGTTGAACGACTTGTTGGCGCCGTCCAGCAGCAGGTTTTGCAACACGTCACGGGAGACTTTGGCGTCGGTGGCGATATAGCCGAGCATGGTCGCCATGTTCGGGCGGATCATGCCGGCGCCTTTGCTGATACCGGTGACAGTGATGGTCACGCCTTCGTGCTCAAACTGGCGGCTCGCGCCTTTGGGCAGGGTATCGGTGGTCATGATCCCGGTGGCAGCAGCCGCCCAGTTGTCCACGGACAGGTCATCGAGTGCAGCTTGCAAGGCACCTTCGATTTTCTCTACAGGCAGCGGCTCACCAATCACGCCGGTGGAGTACGGCAGCACTAGATTGGCATCGACGCCAGTCAGTTCAGCCAGCTTAGCGCAGGTACGCGCGGCAGCGGCCAGGCCTGGCTCGCCGGTACCGGCGTTGGCATTGCCGGTGTTGGTCAACAGGTAGCGCACCGGGCCTTCGACCCGTTGTTTGGCCAGGATCACCGGAGCTGCGCAAAACGCGTTCAGGGTGAATACGCCGGCGACGGTCGAGCCTTCGGCACAGCGCATCACCACTACATCCTTGCGCCCCGGGCGCTTGATGCCGGCCGAAGCGATACCGAGTTCAAAACCGGCAACCGGGTGCAACGTGGGCAAAGGACCAAGACCAACAGCCATGAATGCGCTCCTTAAAATGTTTGATGTCTGCGCCGTCGTCATCGACGGTGATTAAATGGCAAAACGCCGCGACGGCTGATGCCGGTCGCGGCGCGGGGTGTTTCTTGTCAGCGGAAAATCTTAGTCGATTTTACCGTGGCAATGTTTGTACTTTTTGCCCGAACCGCAGAAGCACAGTTCGTTGCGGCCCAGCTTCTGCTCGTTGCGCACCGGAGCTTGAGCCAAGGCCACATCGACCTCCTCGCCCAAGGCTTCCGAGTGCTCCAGACCAGGCGCTTCGTCGTGCTGGAACTGCATACGGGAGGCCAGTGCTTCGGCTTCCTGACGCAGGCGAGCTTCTTCTTCGATCGGGTCTTCGCGACGCACCTGAACGTGGGACAAGACACGAATCGAATCGCGTTTGATCGAATCCAGCAGCTCGGAGAACAGCGTGAACGACTCGCGCTTGTACTCCTGCTTCGGGTTCTTCTGGGCGTAGCCGCGCAAGTGAATACCGTGACGCAAGTGATCCATGGTCGCCAGGTGGTCTTTCCACAGGTCGTCTAGTACGCGCAGAACGATTTGCTTCTCGAACGTGCGCAGTGCTTCTGCACTCGCCTGCTCTTCTTTCTCGTTGTACGCGGCCAGCAATTCGGCCATCAGTTTTTCGCGCAGGGTTTCTTCGTACAGGTGATCGTCTTCGTCAAGCCATTGCTGGACCGGCAAGTCCACACCGAAATCGCTCTTCAACGCCGCTTCCAGGCCAGCAACATCCCACTGT
Source organism: Pseudomonas sp. HY7a-MNA-CIBAN-0227 (assembly GCF_040310325.1). Taxonomy (NCBI): domain Bacteria; kingdom Pseudomonadati; phylum Pseudomonadota; class Gammaproteobacteria; order Pseudomonadales; family Pseudomonadaceae; genus Pseudomonas; species Pseudomonas sp. HY7a-MNA-CIBAN-0227. The sequence goes on from NZ_JBEOPT010000010.1 coordinate 151,989, forward strand.
TCAGGCAGGGACTGTGGAGGAATGTGGGCGCTGACGGTGGCGCTCAGGACGTCCTGGCGGAAGTCGGCGATGGTTTCGCCAATGTTAGTGGCGGCCAACAAACTGTTACGCATGTGATAGATCACTTTACGTTGTTCGTTGTTGACGTCATCGAATTCGAGCAGTTGCTTACGAATGTCGAAGTTGCGACCTTCCACCTTGCGTTGGGCCTTCTCGATGGCGTTGGTCACCATGCGGTGCTCAATCGCTTCCCCGGACTGCATGCCCAGGGCTTTCATGAAGTTCTTCACCCGATCCGAGGCGAAGATACGCATCAGGCTGTCTTCCAGAGACAGGTAGAAGCGGCTGGAACCGGCATCACCCTGGCGACCGGCACGACCACGCAACTGGTTGTCGATACGGCGCGATTCGTGACGCTCGGACGCAATCACCTGCAAGCCACCGGACTCCAGCACTTGCTGGTGACGCTTCTGCCAGTCAGCCTTGATCTGGGCGATCTGCTCAGGGGTCGGGTTGTCCAGGGAAGCCACTTCCACTTCCCAGTTGCCGCCCAACAGGATGTCGGTACCACGACCGGCCATGTTGGTGGCGATGGTCAGTGCACCTGGGCGACCGGCCTGGGCAATGATCTCGGCTTCCTTCTCGTGGAACTTGGCGTTGAGAACCTTGTGCTCAATGCCTTCCTTTTCGAGCAGGCTGGACATGTGCTCGGATGTTTCGATGGTTGCAGTACCCACCAGCACCGGACGGCCCTGGGTCATGCATTCCTTGATATCGGCAACGATGGCGGCGTACTTCTCGTCAGCCGTCAGGAACACCAGGTCGTTGAAGTCTTTACGCGCCAGCGGTTTGTTCGGCGGGATGACCATCACCGACAGACCGTAGATTTGGTGGAATTCGAACGCTTCGGTGTCGGCTGTACCGGTCATGCCGGACAGTTTGTTGTACAGACGGAAGTAGTTCTGGAAGGTGGTCGAGGCCAACGTCTGGCTTTCGGCCTGGATGTTGAGCACTTCCTTCGCTTCGATGGCCTGGTGCAGGCCTTCCGACAAACGACGACCGTGCATGGTACGGCCGGTGTGTTCGTCGACCAGTACGACCTGGCCGTCCTGGACGATGTATTCGATGTTGCGATGGAACAGCTTGTGGGCGCGCAGGCCGGCATACACGTGGGTCAACAGGCCCAGGTTATGCGACGAGTACAGGCTTTCGCCTTCAGCCAGCAGGCCGACGCGGGTCAGCATCTCTTCGATGAACTGGTGACCGGCTTCGTTGAGTTCGACCTGGCGGGTCTTCTCGTCGACGGTGTAGTGGCCAGCCTTGGTCACTTCGCCTTCGACTTCTTCAACGTGCAGTTCCAGCTGCGGGATCAACTTATTGATCTCGGTGTAGAGCTTGGAGCTGTCCTCGGCCTGCCCTGAAATGATCAGTGGGGTACGGGCTTCGTCGATGAGGATGGAGTCGACTTCGTCGATCACGGCAAAGTTGAGTTCACGCTGGAATTTTTCTTCCATGCTGAACGCCATGTTGTCGCGCAGGTAGTCGAAACCGAATTCGTTGTTGGTGCCGTAGGTGATGTCGGCAGCGTAGGCCAGGCGTTTCTCTTCCGGCGGCTGGAACGGCGTTACGACGCCGACGGTCAGGCCGAGGAATTCATACAGCGGGCGCATCCAGTTGGCGTCCCGGCGAGCCAGGTAGTCGTTCACCGTCACAACGTGCACGCCCTTGCCGGACAATGCGTTGAGGTAAACGCCCAGGGTTGCCACCAGGGTCTTGCCTTCACCGGTACGCATTTCGGCAATCATGCCTTCATGCAAGGTCATGCCGCCGATCAACTGGACGTCGAAGTGGCGCATGCCCATGACACGCTTACCGGCTTCACGGGCGACCGCAAAGGCTTCGGGAAGTAGCTTGTCGAGGGTTTCACCTTTGGCTATGCGGGCCTTGAACTCTTCGGTCTTGGCGCGCAATTGCTCGTCCGAAAGGGCAACCATCTGCTCTTCGAAGGCATTGACCAGCTGCACCGTCTTGAGCATGCGTTTGACTTCGCGCTCATTCTTGCTTCCAAAAAGTTTCTTTAACAAAGGCGCAAACATATCGGCAGGTTCTTCCACACATAGGGATGGAGGGCGCCCCGTGAGTCGCCCGAGCAGCCCTCATGGCCGCACGCGAACGAGCATTCTACCCGGAAACGTGGGTGAGGAAAGTGGCGTTATTCCACGATGCTGGCACGGCGCTCTAAGAGGGCTTGTTTAAAATAAGGGCTTTTTGCTGAACTTCAACCCATTGGGGTAAGAAGTTACTCATTGATTTAATGGATAAACTGCCTGTAAAGCAATGGCCGCAGCGGCGCAGACGCTTTCTGCTACCATGGCAGCTCTGTTACTCAAGGTGTCTGATCATGGCATTTCGCCCTCTTACGGCCCGTGCTCCCGCCGTGTTGCTTCGCGAAGCCAAGCCTTTAAAAGCCATCTTCGGCCATGCGCAACGCCTGGGCCATCTGCAACGCCTCGTGGACAGCCAACTGCAACCCGCCGCCCGCGAACACTGTCATGTGGCGTCGTGGCGCGAAGGCAACTTGCTGCTGATCGTCACCGACGGACATTGGGCGACCCGCTTGCGCTATCAGCAAAAACGCTTGCAGCGCCAGTTACAGGCTTTTGCAGAGTTCGCCAGCCTCACGCGCATCCAGTTCAAGGTACAGCCGCCTACCGTGCAGCAAGGCGCGGTGGGGCATACGATGGATTTGTCGGTGAATGCCGCTGAAACCATTCAGGCTACGGCGGACGGGATTACTGATCCAAACCTGCGCGCGGCGCTGGAGCGGTTGGCCAGTCACGCCAAGCCCAAGGCCTGAGGCTCACACAAGACAATGTGGGAGCTGCTTGCCTCCCACAATTGCCCGAGTCGGTCCGACTATTTATTTACGCTTGCTACCGCCGAGCAAAGACCCCAACAAACCCCGCACCAACTGTCGACCCATCTGATTGGCCGCCTGCTGCATTGCCGACTTCAACGCCTTGCCTGCCGTGGAGCCAAGAAAGGCTCCGGCCTTGTCGGTGAAGCTGGGTTCTTCAGTCGCAGGCTTGGCCTCATCGGTCGGCCCCAGTTCTTTGCGGGACATTAATATTTCATAGGCCGATTCCCGATCAATCGGCTTGTCATAGCGCCCCAACAGCGGTGAAGCGGCTATCAGTGCGGCGCGCTCAGCTTCGGTCAACGGCCCGATCCGCGATTGCGGTGGCGCTACCAACACCCGCTGGACAACCTCCGGTGTGCCTTTTTCCTGCAGCGTACCCACCAGAGCCTCACCAGTACCCAACTCGGTCAGCACCGCCAGGGCATCGAAGGCCGGGTTCGGCCGAAAGCCGTCAGCCACTGCCCGCAAGGATTTCTGTTCCTTGGTGGTGAACGCCCGCAGGCCATGCTGGACTCGCAAGCCCAGTTGCGCCAGCACAGTGTCCGGCAGATCTCCCGGCGACTGGGTGACGAAATAAACGCCCACGCCTTTGGAGCGAATCAGCCGCACCACTTGTTCCAGGCGATCCTGCAGAGCCTTGGGCGTATCGGCAAATAACAAATGCGCCTCGTCGAAGAACAACGCCAATAGAGGCTTGTCGGTATCACCGCGCTCCGGCAACTGCTCGAACAACTCCGCCAACAGCCACAACAAGAACGTGGCATAGACCTTGGGAGACTCATGCACCAGTCGGCTGGCGTCCAGCAGATGAATGCGCCCGCGACCATCGCTGGTCGGTTGCAAGATATCTTCCAGTTGCAGGGCCGGCTCACCAAACAAAGCCTCGGCACCCTGCTGCTCAAGCACCGCCAGACGCCGCAACAGGGCCTGGCTGGAGCCGGTGGTCATCAGCGCCGCGTCTTCGCCCAGCAGTTGCGGGTTGTACTTGAGGTGATTGAGCAGTGCCTTGAGGTCCTTCAGATCCAGCAGCAATAGGCCTTCGCGGTCAGCGACTTTAAAGGCGGCATACAGGGTCGACTGCTGACTGTCGGTCAGTTCCAGCAAGCTGCCGAGCAACAGCGGGCCCATTTCGCTCAAGGTTGTACGAAGTGGATGACCGGACTGACCGTGGATATCCCACAACGTCACTGGATACGCCTTGGGGGTGTAATTAAGGAACGGCATACCGGCGATGCGCTCAGCGACCTTGCCCTGGGGATTTCCCGCAGCGCCCAGGCCACACAAATCACCCTTGATATCGGCGGCAAACACCGCGACGCCGGCATCACTGAATGCTTCTGCCAGACGCTGCAAGGTCACGGTCTTGCCGGTCCCCGTGGCGCCGGCGATCAGGCCGTGGCGGTTGGCCAGGCGCATGGCCTGGGAAATCGGTTGACCTTCCAGGTCTGCGCCAATAAGGAGTTGCGATGAGTCAGGCATTTTGTCACCCATGATTAATCTTTAGCACCGCACGGTCGATACACATATAGCGAGAGACCCAACAAGTCTAAAAAAACAGCTTGGATAGATCCTGCAGGAGCAGATGGAAATACCACACTTTTTTTGACGCTGCTATTTCGCGCGTTTCCAAAAGGACGCGCCTCGGACATTAAGACCTTAGCGGACCCTACAAGCCATGAATAAAAATCTGCGCTTCAGTCACAAAATCCTGCTTGCAGCCGCCCTTATCGTCATCGCAGCATTTGCGTTGTTTACCCTGTACAACGACTACCTGCAACGTAATGCGATACGCGACGACCTGAACAGTTACCTGCATGAAATGGGCGACGTCACCGCCAGCAATATCCAAACCTGGCTGGCCGGACGCATTGTCCTGGTAGAAAGCGTCGCACAAAACATCGCCATCAACCCGGAGCCGGCCACCATTGCCGGCTTGCTGGAACAGAAGGCCCTGACGTCGTCGTTCATGGCCACCTACCTGGGTGACAGCAAAGGCGTCTTTACCATTCGCCCCAACAGCAAGATGCCCGACGGCTTCGACCCCCGTGTTCGTCCCTGGTACAAAGGTGCACAGGCCAGCAACGGCTCAACGCTGACCGAACCCTATATCGATGCCGCTACCGGCCAATTGATCATTTCCATCGCCACCCCCAGCAGCAAGGCCGGACAAAGTGTCGGCGTGGTGGGCGGCGACCTGAGCCTGCAAACCCTGGTGGACAACATCGGCGCCTTGAACTTCGGCGGCATGGGCTATGCGTTTCTGGTCAGCGCCGACGGCAAAGTCCTGGTGCACCCGGATAAAAGCCTGGTGATGAAATCCTTGAGCGACGTCTACCCGACCCATACCCCAAAAATCAGCAGCGATTTCAGCGAAGTCGAGGTCGACGGCAAAACCAGTATCGTCACCTTTACCCCGATCAAGGGCTTGCCGTCGGTGAACTGGTACCTCGGTCTGTCGGTGGATAAAGACAAATCCTTCGCCATGCTCAGCGGATTCCGCACATCCGCGATTATTGCCACCATCATTGCGGTGGCTATCATCATCGCCTTGCTGGGCATGTTGATCCGTGTGCTGATGCAGCCGTTGCATGTCATGACCCGAGCCATGGAAGACATCGCCGATGGCGAAGGCGACCTGACGCGGCGCCTGACCATTCAGAACCACGATGAATTCGGCATCCTCGGCACGGCGTTCAACCGCTTTGTGGAACGGATTCACACCTCTATCCGCGAAGTATCCTCGGCCACCGAGCAGGTCAATGAAGTAGCCCTGCGCGTGGTCAGCGCCTCAAATTCGTCAATGGTCAATTCCGACGAGCAGGCCAACCGCACCAACAGCGTCGCCGCCGCCATCAACGAACTGGGCGCCGCCGCCCAGGAAATCGCCCGCAATGCAGCGCAAGCCTCTCATCAGGCCAGCGATGCCCGGCATTTGGCCGAAGACGGTCAACAAGTGGTCGAACGCAATATCAAGGCGATGAACCAGCTGTCCGAGATGATCAGCGCTTCCAGCAGCAATATCGAGGCGCTCAACAGCAAGACGGTGAACATCGGGCAGATTCTCGAAGTGATCACCAGCATCTCCCAGCAAACCAACCTGCTGGCGCTCAACGCAGCCATTGAAGCTGCACGGGCCGGTGAAGCCGGGCGCGGGTTTGCGGTGGTGGCCGACGAGGTGCGCAACCTGGCGCACCGGACCCAGGAGTCGGCGCAGCAAGTGCAGAAGATGATCGAGGAGCTGCAAGTCGGCGCCCGGGAGTCGGTCAGCACCATGAGCGAAAGCCAGCGCCACAGCCACGACAGCGTGGAAATCGCCAACCTGGCGGGAGAACGCCTCAACAGCGTGACCCAGCGCATCGGCGAGATCGACGGTATGAACCAATCGGTGGCCACCGCCACCGAGGAACAGACATCCGTGGTGGAGTCGATCAACATGGATATCACCGAAATCAACACACTCAACCAGGAAGGTGTGGAAAACCTGCAGTCGACCTTGCGCGCCTGTTCCGATCTGGAACAGCAAGCGGCTCGGTTGAAACAATTGGTGGGCAGTTTCCGCATCTGACCCGTTGCCGAAGCGGCAATCTGCCGCTTCGGCCGTCCAGCCAAATCCCAACCGAACATCTATCCTTGACTAAGGTCCACGGTAAGGAGAGCAATGGATCGGAGGGATGTTTATCGTGCATATCGCTGACATAACCATGTTCTACGCCCCAGCCAGCGGCGGCGTGCGCACCTATCTGGATGCCAAGCACCGACGCTTTGCGCTCAAGCCCCGTATTCGCCACAGCCTGTTGATCCCCGGCGCCCACTTGAGCGAACAGGACGGTGTGTTCAAAGTCCCTGCCCCCGCCCTGCCCTTCGGCAAAGGCTACCACTTCCCTCTACGCCTAGCCCCTTGGCGTAATGTCCTACACGACCTACAGCCCGATCTGATTGAAGTTGGCAACCCTTACCTGACCGCGTGGGCTGCGCTGGATGTGCGGCGCCAGCTGGATGTACCGGTGATCGGTTTCTACCACTCGAACCTGCCGCTGCTGGTGAGCAATCGCATGAGCAACTGGTTCACGCCTAACGTCGAAGCGTATGTCAGCAAACTTTATGGCAATTTTGACCGGGTCCTGGCGCCGAGCCAGGTGATGGCCGACAAGCTGACCGGGCTGGGGGTCGACAGTCTGCTGGGGCATTACCAGGCGGTGCTGGGCACACACCATCCGATGCTGGCCCATGGCTGAACCCGACAACGCGCCAGCGGTATTGCTGGTGCTGCACGATGTCGCTCCGCAGACCTGGGCCGATTACCGGCCATTCGTCGAGGTCGTGGATGCCCTGGGCAACGTGCCAATCACCTGGCTGATGAGCGAAGGCACTCGCCAGGCCTTGCGCCAGTTACCGCTGAGCTACACCAGTGATGCACAGTATTTGTATCGCCTCCCCGACTTCACTCCGGTAGCCGCTCCCGGCCTGGTATGGAGCGCACGAAGCGCGTGGCGCCGAGGGCTGTCAAAATGCTCAGTGACCGTCGCGAACAGCGCTGGCAATACGAGCCGGTTATTCGCCTGGGCTTGCACCCGATGGACATGCGTCATGACTTCTCCCGCCGTTACTGGCTCGATACCCTGCGGCGGATGTTGAACGAAGGCCGACGACCATTGACCAAAGCCGCCTGGTTGGCGACACAGCCTTGATACGGCTTACCTGGCGAGTGGCGCACTATCAGACGCGGGAACCTCGATTGCTTCCTGCAATTGCTCCCACAATTGGGCTGCGCCAGGAAAGTCGGTTCCATCTTCCCCATCGAGAGCATCCGGGTCATAGCGACTCAAACAACCCTCGCCCAACGTAGCGGGCGCTCTGGAAGTGGCTTTATCGAAGGGGTCACTCATCGTCCAATCCTCAAATCAAAAAAAAGGGCCTGCAGCGATTTAACGCCCAGGCCCTTTACTCTTCAACCAAAACACGTCTAATCAGAACACTACTGTCTTGTTGCCACTCACCAACACCCGATCTTCCAGGTGATAACGCAAGCCACGGGCCAGGACCATCTTCTCGACATCACGGCCGAAACGCACCATGTCTTCGATGCTGTCGCTGTGGCTGACACGCACTACGTCCTGCTCGATGATGGGACCGGCGTCCAGCTCTTCGGTGACATAGTGGCAGGTTGCACCGATCAGCTTCACGCCCCGCAGGGAAGCCTGGTGATACGGCTTGGCACCAACAAACGAAGGCAGGAAACTGTGGTGAATGTTGATCACCTTGCCAGCGTATTCGCGGCACAGTTGCGGCGGCAGGATCTGCATGTAGCGCGCCAGTACCACCACGTCGGCCTCGTGCTGCTTGACCAGGCGCGAGACCTCGGCGAAAGCCGGCTCCTTGTTCTGCGGGTCGACTGGGACGTGGTAATACGGAATGCCGTGCCACTCGACCATGCTGCGCAGGTCGTCATGGTTGGAAATCACGCAGGAGATTTCACAGTCCAGTTCATCGCTGTGCCAGCGGTGCAGCAAGTCCGCCAAGCAGTGGGATTCGCGGCTGGCCATCAACACCACGCGCTTTTTCTGCTCCGTGTCGGTGATGCGCCAGGTCATCGAAAACTCTTCGGCGATGGGTGCAAATGCCTCGCGAAAAGCCTCAAGGCCAAAGGGCAGCGTATCGGCACGTATTTCGTGACGCATGAAAAACCAACCGCTGAGATTGTCCGAGTGATGGCTCGCTTCAGTGATCCAGCCGTTGTGGGAGGCCAGAAAGTTACTGACTTTAGCAACGATGCCAACCCGGTCCGGGCAAGCGATCACCAGCCGAAAAGTGCGCATTAGGGGGAAACTCCAGAACTTCGCAAAGGCCGCCATTCTAGCGATTGCGCAGAAAAACTGCAGTATTCCTCAACGCTTATTCTGCGCTGATAGCCTGGCCCGCCCCTTAGTAACGTAAGGCTTTTTACCTCGCTATATGTGAACACAAGCAGCTATTACCACAGTTAAGCGGGATTTAATGAGAATATCTTTAGCGGCTTGGACGTACTAATTAACTCAACCCCATGCTTTTCTCGCAAACATTCAAAGTAAATTACATAAAACCGACCTTAAATGTTTACTTGGGGAAACTGTCTGACTATTATTAGACCATTGTCCCTGTCACCCAGCGCCCTACATAAGGTAGTCCACATGTCCTTGATCAACGAATATCGTGCCACCGAAGAAGCTATCAAAGAGCTGCAAGCCCGTTTGAAGAATCTGTCCCAAGACGACAAACTGCAAACCGAGCTGGAATTCGAAGGCAAATTGCGCACCCTGATGGGCGAATACTCCAAATCCCTGCGTGACATCATCGCGCTGCTGGATCCGGATTCGAAAGTTAAAGCACCCCGTGGCGCCGTAAAAACTACCGGCACCAAGCGCGCGCGCAAGGTTAAACAATACAAAAACCCGCACAACGGCGAAGTGATTGAAACCAAAGGTGGCAACCACAAGACTCTGAAAGAGTGGAAAGCCAAGTGGGGCGGCGACGTCGTTGAAGGCTGGGCTACCCTGCTGGGCTAAGCCTCGCAAGGTCGCGACCTGATTCGCGAGACAATAAAAAACGCCAGCTTGCTGGCGTTTTTTATTGTCCGGATTTTCTTAAAACGGATTACAGACTCAAGCGCACACGCAAAGAATCGGCATATTCCTGCCATTCATCAAGCACCTGACGCTGAGCCGATGTAGCACTAACAGCCAACTCAAGCCTGGCCTGTTTGAAACTCTCAAGGGTATTGGGCGCCCCGTAGTCCGCGTCTGACAAACGTTGCTGACAGAAAAGCGTCCAGCGTTGTTGCTCTTCGCTATTCAAGGTCTCAGCAAAGTTGCGAGCGCGGTAACGAAATAATAATTCCGGTAACCGATGATCATCGAAAGGCCACTGCTGGCGTGCTAGTTGTACAGGTTCACAAGCTCTCACTTGTTCACATAAACGCCGATCACGATCACCGATAAAACCATCATAAAGCTGCTGTTCAGGGTCGGCACTCGACGCAAAATCTTCTTCGGCGTAAATCGCTGCCAATTTATCGCGCCAAAGTTCCTGTGCGTCAGTTAGCCGCAGCGCCCGAGCCTGATATTCATCCATATCCAGGTTCAAGCGTTGGCGATCCTCTGCCCGCAGCACATTCAAGGGCGCAACCACCGGGCAACGATTGATGTGCACCAACTTGAGTGGCACCGGCAACTCACCGTCGGCGAGGTCATCACGGCGGGTATACAGGCGTTGACGCAAGGTATCTGCGTCCAGGTCCAGCAACCCCTGGGGATCGAGCCCCAGATCACAAACGATCAAGGCGTTGCGATTGCGCGGATGCCAGGCCAGCGGCAGGACTACGCCGAGATAATGCCGCTCGGCAGAAAAGCGCCCGCAGATGTGCACCATTGGCTGTAACAACCTGACCTGGTCCATGACCCGCTGTTTGCTGCGTTGCTGAAACAGCCAGTCGTAGAGCTTGGGTTGTTTGTCACGAATCAATCGGGCCAGTGCAATGGTGGCACGCACATCGGACAAGGCATCGTGAGCCTGCCCATGGTCGATACCATTGGCCGCCGTCAGCCGCTCAAGCTTGAGGGTGACGCGGCCGTCCTGCTGTGGCCAGACGATTCCTTCCGGGCGCAGCGCATAAGCGGTGCGCACTACATCGATCAGGTCCCAGCGGCTATTGCCGCCCTGCCACTCCCGGGCGTAGGGGTCGAAAAAGTTGCGGTACAAACTGTAGCGCGTCATTTCATCATCGAAACGCAAGGTGTTGTAGCCGGCCCCACACGTACCGGGCGCAGCGAGTTCGGCATGCACCCGAGTCATGAAATCGGCCTCGGCCAAGCCTTTTTCCGCCAGTTGGCCGGGAGTGATGCCAGTGATCATGCACGCTGCCGGGTGCGGCAAAATATCATCGCTGGGTTGGCAATAGAGGTTGACCGGCGGCCCAACCTCATTGAGCTCAAGGTCAGTACGAATGCCGGCTACCTGCAGCGGGCGGTCGTTACGCGGGTTGATGCCAGTGGTTTCATAGTCGTACCAGAAGATAGTGGTCACGGGCTATTCCTGTGCTGAAGACCGACAAAGTCTAGGCGTTGAAAGGCGCCGGGGGCCAGCGCCATATGCACTGGATAAACATTCAGTGAAATGTTGGCGCAGTTTGAGGTGTTGCTTGTGCCGACGACACTGCTAGCATCCGTCTCTCTATTCGCCGGCTGCCCGCCAAGGTCGCCCATGCTCAACCGCTCCGCACTGCCAGGGAATGCGATGCCACCAGCACCACTGGACACCCGCTACCAGATCGAAACCCCGGAAGGTATCGACCTGCCGCTGCGCCCGGCCGGCCTGCTGCCCCGTGCGCTGGCGTTCGGTTTTGACCTGGGCTTGCGCGGCGTGATCCTTGGCATCCTGTTCACCGCCTTGGCCTTTCTCGGCAACCTGGGCATGGGCCTGGGTTCGATCCTGCTGTTCCTCGTCAGTTGGTGGTACATGGTGCTGTTCGAAGTCCTCAACCAGGGCTGCTCGCCGGGCAAGCAAATCATGGGCCTGCGGGTGGTGCAGGACGACGGAACGCCCATTGGCTGGGCCTCCTCGCTGATCCGCAACCTGCTGCGTTTCGTCGACATGCTGCCATTCGCCTACTTCCTCGGCGCAATCAGTTGCCTGCAACACCCCAACTTCAAGCGCCTGGGAGATCTGGCGGCAGGGACCCTGGTGATCTACCGCGAGCAGCCCCTGTCACGACCGCAACTACCAGAAGCACCGGCGTTGCGCCTGCCGTTTGCCCTTGACCTGAACGAGCAGCGGGCGATTCTCGCTTTCGCCGAGCGCCAGGGCGAGTTGTCCGCAGAAAGGGTCAATGAACTGGCCGCTATTCTCGCCACACCCCTGAACGTCTCCCCCGCTCGGGCAGTGGCGCAGCTCAATGGCGTGGCGCGTGGTTTGTTGGGGCCGGCATGAAGCAAAGTCTTTTCGAAACCCGTCACCAGCCCCATTGGCAGGCGTTTGCCGCCCAACTGACGGCGCTTGAACAAGGCAAGGCCAAGCATCAGGACCTGACGGGCTTCCCCCATGATTACCGACGTTTATGCCAACACCTGGCGCTGGCACAAGAGCGCGGCTACAGCAGCTACCTGGTGGACCCGCTGCAACAACTCGCCCTGCGTGGCCATCAGCAGCTGTACCGCCATCGCAGCCAGCTGGGCGCCAGCGTATTGAGTTTTGTGCTGGCCGGCTTTCCCCGGCTGGTCCGCGAACAGTGGCGCTTTGTGCTGGGGGCCAGCCTGCTGTTCTTTGGCAGCCTAATCGGCATTACCTTGCTGGTGTACCTGTTTCCCGACCTGATCTACAGCATCGTCAGCCCGCAACAAGTGGCCGAGATGCAGACCATGTACGACCCCGACGCCAGCCGCCTGGGGCGCGCCGCCGAGCGGGCATCAAGCGAGGACTGGATGATGTTCGGCTATTACGTCATGCATAACATCGGTATCGCCTTCCAGACCTTTGCGGCAGGCTTGCTGTTTGGCCTGGGCAGTGTGTTTTTCCTGTTCTTCAATGGGCTGATGATCGGCGCTATCGCCGGTCACCTGACGGAAATCGGCTACGGGCAAACCTTCTGGTCGTTTGTCATTGGTCATGGTGCTTTCGAATTAAGCGCCATCGCCCTGGCCGGGGCGGCGGGCCTGCAACTGGGCTGGGCGTTGATCGCCCCTGGCTCCCTGACCCGTGGCGAAGCCCTGCGTTTAGCTGCGCACAAAAGCGTACAGATGATCTGCGGCGTCATGCTGTTTCTGCTGATAGCAGCATTTATCGAGGCCTATTGGTCCTCCGCCACCAGCGTTGCGCCATGGATCAAGTACCTGGCGGGTGCCGCGCTATGGATACTGGTGGCCGCCTACCTGCTGCTCGCCGGTCGGAGTCGCCATGCGCCTGAGTGATGCCAGCGTGGTGATCCGCCCCCGAAGCTCTTGGGAAGCCATGGACCTGGGCGTGTTATTGGCCCGCGAGCACCGCATGCTGTTAATGAGTAGCTGGACACTGGTAAGCCTGCCTGTTTTCGCCCTGCTCAGCCTCCTGCTGTGGGACTACCCAACCATCGCACTGTTGCTGTTCTGGTGGCTGAAACCTGCTTTCGACCGCCTGCCGCTGTATATCCTGTCCAAAGCCTTGTTCGGCGAAACACCCACACTCAAGCAGGCCTTGCGCCAATGGCCACGTCTGCTCAAGGGCCAACTGTTTGCCAGTTTGAGCTGGCGGCGCTTGAGCCTCAGTCGCAGCTTCGTAATGCCCGTAGTGCAACTTGAAGGCCTGGAGGGCCAGGCCCGACAACGGCGCCTGGGCATCCTGCAACAACGCAATGCCGGCGCCGCCCGCTGGCTGACGCTGATCGGCGTGCACCTGGAAATGGCGCTATGGATCGGCTTGATGGTGCTGTTCTATCTATTCCTGCCGCAACAGATCGAACTGGACTGGGACTGGCAGCAGCTCGCGCTCACTACCGGGGGTGACTGGCTCTGGCTGGAGCACCTGACCAATGCCTTCTACGCACTGATCCTGGTGTTCTGGGAACCGATCTACGTTGCCTGCGGTTTCAGCCTCTACCTGAACCGGCGCACGGTACTGGAAGCCTGGGACCTGGAGCTGATATTCCGCCGCCTGCGCCAACGCCTGGGTTCGGTAGCCACGGCTTTGTTGTTGGCGACAGGACTGCTATTGGTTCCGCCAACTCCCCGTGCGATGGCTGAACAGCCCGTGGACTCAAAAACCGTGAGCACTCAAGCCGCCAGCCAGTCGATCAAGGCGTTGCTGGAACAGCCCCCTTTCAAAAATCCGGAAACGCTCACCCGCTATCGCTTCGGCGACGACAAAACCACCGATAAAAACAAACCCGAGGGCGACGCCAAGCTGCCGGCCTGGTTGCAAGCGCTGCTGGATAACCTCAACAGCAACTCCTTCAAGCATCTTGCCCTGGGCCTGGAAGTACTGCTTTGGGGCTTGCTGTTGGGGGCCATAGCCCTGGTGATCTGGCGCTATCGCGACTGGTTGCGCACCTTTGTCAGCCAGCGTAGCGCGCACAAGCCCAAGGCCATCAAACCCGCTCCCGCTCAACTGTTCGGCCTGGAACTGGGCACCGAAACCCTACCCGACGACATCGCCAGCACTGCCGAACAGCTCTGGCCCACGCAGCCCCGGGAAGCACTCGGTTTGCTCTATCGCGGCTTGCTCAGCCGGCTGCTGCATGACTTCAACCTGCCGCTGAAAAGCGCCGACACCGAAGGCCAAGTCCTGGAGCGCATCCGCCAGTTGCAACAACCGCAGTTGCTGGCCTTCAGCGATGACCTGACCCAGCATTGGCAAAACCTCGCCTATGGCCATCGCCTGCCCCCCGCGCTGGTGCAACAGCAGCTGTGCAGCCACTGGCGCGCCTTGTTCGGTTCCGGAGCCGTGCAATGAACCGGCTACTGCTCTGGGTAGGCTTGCTGCTTGGTTGCCTGTTGGCGGCCGGTGGTTTCTACGCCTGGCACAAGGCGATTCCCTACGAGGAAGTGGTGGATCGCGGCCCATCGCCTGAAGCCCAGGCCAATTCCTACCTGGCGGCGGAACACTTTCTGCGCCAGCAGGGCCTGACGGTCGAACACGCCAACAGCCTTGAGCGCCTGGCCAGCCTGCCGCCCAAAGGCAACAGCCTGTTATTGCTGGGTGAGCGCAGCAGTATGACGCCGCGCCAAGTCGATCAGTTGCTACAGTGGACCAAGGCCGGCGGCCATTTGTTGCTGGTGGCCGAAGCCATGTGGGATGAAGAAACCGAGACCAGCGGCGATCTGCTGCTGGATCGCTTGCAGTTGCGACAGACCTTCAGCGATGGCTTCGACGAGCCGGCGCTCGCCAGCAAGCACAAGGCCCCCGACCTGACACGGCTCTATGTCGACAACGAAACCGCCCCGGCTTTTTTCAGTTTCGACACCGACTTCAACCTCACCGACCCCAAGCACCTGGCACAGTTCTCGGCCAACAGCGCCAAGTCCAGCCACCTAATGCAACTGGACCTCGGCCACGGCAGCGTCACCGTAATCACCGACAGCGAACTGTGGAAACCCCCGGACATTGGCCTTCACGACAACGCCTGGCTGCTGTGGTACCTGAACCAGGGCCGTGACGTCACACTGCTGTTCAACAGCGATGTCGATGACCTGTTCAGCCTGTTGTTGCGCTACTTCCCCCAGGCGCTGGTGGCGCTCGGCGCGTTGATTGCACTGGGAGTGTGGCAATCGGGCATGCGCCAGGGGCCGATCCAGGCACCCGCGCCCAAGGCTCGCCGGCAGTTGCAGGAACACTTGAACGCCAGCGCCGATTTCCTGCTGCGCCGCAGCGGGCAGAACAGCCTGTTGCACGCCCTGCAACGCGACATCTTGCGCACCGCCCGGCGCCGCCACCCTGGATTCGAACACCTCGACACCGCCGAACAGTGGCAGGCCCTTGAACGCCTGACCCGTCAACCCACTCTCATCATCAGCCAGGCCATGGGTCCACTCCCGGCAAAGCGGCTCTCCAGCGCCGACTTCAGCCGCCATGTGGCCTGCCTGCAAACTCTCAGGAATGCCCTATGAGCGATTTTCCAGCGGACCCATCCCTGACGGCCGATGCCGAGCCATCCCGCCAGCGCGCCAGCCAACTGGCCCAGGCACTGCGCATCGAGTTGCGCAAAGCGGTCATCGGCCAGGACGCAGTAATTGATGATGTCCTCACCGCGCTGATCGCCGGCGGCCACGTGTTGCTCGAAGGGGTTCCGGGCCTGGGCAAGACTTTGCTGGTGCGCGCCCTGGCCCGCTGCTTTGGCGGCGAATTCGCACGTATCCAGTTCACCCCGGACCTGATGCCCAGCGATGTCACCGGGCATGCCGTGTACGACCTGCACACCGAACAGTTCAAGTTGCGCAAGGGGCCGTTGTTCACCAATTTGCTGCTGGCCGACGAAATCAACCGCGCCCCGGCGAAAACCCAGGCGGCGTTGCTTGAAGCGATGCAGGAGCGCCAGGTGACCCTTGAGGGCGAAGCCCTGCCCATCGGGCAACCGTTCATGGTGCTGGCCACCCAGAACCCGATTGAGCAGGAAGGTACCTACCCTTTGCCTGAGGCCGAACTGGATCGCTTCATGCTCAAGGTCCGCATGGACTACCCCCAAGCGCAGCAGGAACTGGATATGGTTCGCGAGGTAACTCGCTCACCCCGGGCCGACATGCTCGACGTACAGCCACTTCGTACCGTGCTGCACGCCGAAGACGTGCTGCTGTTGCAACAGGTCGCCAGTGAGCTGGCACTGGATGAGCAGGTACTCGACTACGCCGTGCGCCTGGCCCGCACCACCCGCAGTTGGCCCGGCCTGACCATCGGCGCCGGCCCACGGGCATCCATCGCCCTGGTGCGCGGCGCAAGGGCCAGAGCCTTGCTGCGTGGCGGCGAGTTCGTGACCCCGGATGACGTCAAGGGCTGCGCCCTGGCGGTGTTGCGCCATCGGGTGCGCATTGCCCCGGAGCTGGACATAGACGGGCTGGAGGTGGACCAAGTGCTCAAGCAACTGCTGGACCAAGTGCCGGCGCCACGGCAATGATCCGCCCATGAAGCCCACTCGCCTGCTGCTGATCTGGCTCGGTGTGCTGCTGGGGTTGAGCATCGTGCTCGGCACCTTCGCGGCCCTGCAAGTCGACGTGCCGGACACGCTGCACTCAATGGTCTGGGGCCTGCTCCTGGCCCTGTTGCTGCTGGCCCTGCTGGACGCCAGCCGCCTGAAGCGCCGCCCCTCCCCGCGAGTACAACGGCAAATGCCGGGTAGCCTGGCCCTGGGTCGTTGGGGCGATGTGCGGATCACCCTGGAACACGACTACCCAGAGCCACTGACCCTGACGGTGTTCGATCACGTGCCCGAAGGCTTGAGTGTGGAGAATCTGCCCCAGTCCATTGCCCTGCGGCCCGGTGAACACAGTGAATTGAGCTACCGCCTGCGCCCATTGAGGCGCGGGCACTTCAGCTTTGAGCGCTGCGAAGTCCATCTCCCCAGCCCCCTAGGCTTGTGGTCGGCACGACGCCATGTACAGGTCAAGGATATGACACGGGTCTACCCGGATTTCGCCCGTCTGTACGGCGCGCAGTTACTGGCCGTAGACAACTGGCTCAGCCAACTCGGCGTGCGCCAGCATCAACGTCGTGGGCTAGGCCTGGAGTTTCACCAGTTACGGGAATTTCGCGAGGGCGACAGCCTGCGCCAGATCGACTGGAAAGCCACTGCCCGGCAACGCACGCCGATTGCCCGGGAGTATCAGGATGAGCGTGATCAACAGATCGTATTCATGCTCGATTGCGGCCGGCGCATGCGCAGCCAGGACGTCGAACTGTCCCATTTCGATCATGCCCTCAACGCCTGCCTGCTGCTCAGCTACGTCGCCTTGCGCCAAGGCGATGCCGTGGGCCTTTGCACGTTCGCCTGCGACCAACCGCGTTACCTGGCGCCGGTCAAGGGTAGTGGCCAGCTCAACCTGCTGCTCAACGCCGTGTATGACCTGGACACCACCCGGCGTACCGCCGATTACCAGGCGGCCGCCAGCCAACTGCTGGCCCGGCAAAAACGTCGGGCGCTGGTGATCGTGGTGACCAATTTGCGGGATGAGGACGATGAGGAGTTGCTGACGGCAGTCAAACGCATCAGCCGCCAACACCGGGTGTTGGTGGCCAGCCTGCGGGAAGAAGTCCTCGACCAACTGCGCCAGGCACCGGTACAGACCCTGCCCGAAGCCCTGGCCTATTGCGGCACCGTCGATTACCTCAATGCGCGGGAAGAACTCCATGACCGCTTGAAAGCCCAGGGCCTGGCCGTGTTGGATACTCGCCCTTCAGAACTGGGAGCTGCCCTGGTGACGCGCTACCTGGGCTGGAAAAAAGCCGGCGCGCTATGAACCCGGCGCACGGCCCAGGCTTTCGGTACAAACACCGAAACTCGGCTGACAACGCGCACGGTTCCTAGGCTGAAGCCTGCAAGGGATCAAAGCTGAAGTACTGCAACAGCGCGTTGATCAGTTGCCCATACTCAACAGGCGCCTGCAACACACTGAACCCCGAGTCGTATTGCTGGGGGTTGATATCTTCATGGCTCCACAGGCAGGTCGCCGTGAGGTCAATGGCATGCATATCGCCCTCGGGCCCGGGGATCTTCAAGCGCAGCTCGAAATCCACGTCGACCATCATGGGCAATTGGCTGATTAACATCAGCCCCTCCTCGGAGACGTCGCCCAAGTAGCCAATAGGCTTGTCCGTGAGGCGGTTGAACACTCGCAGAAAGCAGGTTAATTGATGCCGTTTGATCCGTCGGTTAGTAAACATGGTGAGTTTGCCATCCAATGACCATGACTCTGGCCGCTCCAGTGATTCGGAACGGGTCGGTGATGCCAACAACCCGCTCTCCCTGGATCTCGGTGCGACAACAGCAAGGTACTTTGTCACTTTACAGCTGCCGAATCCGGATCCTGCATCCATTTGAATAGAAAGTTGTACAAACAGACTTTCAAAGATTAGTTCAAGTCTGGTAAGGGACCAGCTATAAAATGGCAAATATCATCACAATGCTGCTGGCCTAGGCTGCGCGGCACTTGCACCGGGGTAATGCCCCAGTTGCTGCAGGGTATCCAGTCGCGCACGAGCGCGGAACGCGTATTCGCTGGTCGGGTACTGGCTGATGATGAATTGGTAAGTTTGCACCGCATCAACAAACAGTTTTTGCCGTTCCAGGCACTGGCCGCGCAGCATCGAGACCTCCGGTTGCACGTAGCGACGGGAACGACTCTCACGGTCGACCTGGGACAACTCAAGGGTGACCCGCGCACAGTCGCCGACGCCATAGGCACGATAGGCGTTGTTCAAATGATGGTCCATCGACCAGCGGGTGCAGCCGACAACACTGACGGCAAGGGCAGCAATGATCACAATTCGCATGGGGGTTCTCCTGTCTTGTGCAATGTATCGACCCGTGCGCAAAAATCTTCAAGATTGATCGTTTATACAAATAGCTGGAAACAAGTGAATCGCCGATAAGTAGTGCAAACGAACAATGACTACAACCAAAGAGCATAGTAGCCTTCCTCAGTCCTTGAACTCAGGAGTCCGTGCATGTCCGTCCGTCGTACCAAAATCGTCGCCACCCTTGGCCCGGCCAGTAACTCGCCGGAAGTCCTCGAACAGCTGATTCTGGCTGGCCTGGACGTTGCCCGTCTGAACTTCTCCCACGGCACCCCGGACGAGCACAAGGCTCGCGCCAAGCTGGTACGTGACCTGGCCGCCAAGCATGGCCGCTTCGTCGCACTGCTGGGTGACCTGCAAGGCCCGAAAATTCGTATCGCCAAATTCGCCAACAAGCGAATCGAGCTGAAAGTCGGTGACAAGTTCACCTTCTCCACCAGCCACCCGCTGACCGAAGGCACCCAGGACATCGTCGGCATCGACTACCCGGATCTGGTCAAGGATTGCGGTGTCGCTGACGAACTGCTGCTCGATGACGGCCGTGTGGTCATGCGCGTCGATACTGCGACCGCTACCGAACTGAACTGCACCGTGCTGATTGGCGGCCCGCTGTCGGATCACAAAGGTATCAACCGTCGCGGTGGTGGCCTGACCGCGCCAGCGCTGACCGAGAAAGACAAGGCCGACATCAAGCTCGCCGCCGAAATGGAAGTGGACTACCTTGCGGTATCCTTCCCGCGCGACGCTGCCGACATGGAATATGCCCGTCAACTGCGCGACGAAGCCGGCAGTACTGCCTGGCTGGTGGCGAAGATCGAACGCGCCGAAGCCGTGGCCGACGACGAAACCCTCGACGGCCTGATCAAGGCTTCCGACGCCGTAATGGTTGCCCGTGGCGACCTGGGCGTAGAGATCGGTGATGCCGAGCTGGTGGGCATCCAGAAGAAGATCATCCTGCACGCACGCCGTCACAACAAAGCGGTGATCGTCGCGACCCAGATGATGGAGTCGATGATCCAGAACCCGATGCCGACCCGTGCCGAAGTGTCCGACGTGGCCAACGCCGTGCTCGACTACACCGACGCCGTGATGCTCTCGGCTGAAAGTGCCGCCGGTGCCTATCCGCTCGAAGCAGTCCAGGCGATGGCGCGCATCTGCGTCGGCGCTGAAAAGCACCCAACCAGCAAAACCTCCAGCCACCGCATCGGCAAGGTGTTCGAAAGCTGCGACCAGAGCATCGCCCTGGCAGCCATGTACACCGCCAACCACTTCCCCGGTGTGAAGGCGATCATCGCCTTGACCGAAAGTGGCTACACGCCGTTGATCATGTCGCGCATCCGTTCCTCGGTGCCGATCTACGCGTTTTCCCCGCACCGCGAAACCCAGGCCCGCGCGGCCATGTTCCGTGGTGTCTACACCGTACCGTTCGACCCGGCTTCGTTGCCGCCTGAGCAAGTCAGCCAGGCAGCGATCGACGAGTTGCTCAAGCTCGGTGTCGTGGAGAAAGGCGACTGGGTCATCCTGACCAAGGGCGACAGCTACCACACCATCGGCGGCACCAACGGCATGAAGATCCTGCACGTTGGCGACCCAATGGTCTGAGTGACACGCTGAAAAACAAAAGCCCCGCCATGTGAATGGCGGGGCTTTTTGCTTTTCTGCCTCCGGACAACCTGTGGCGAGGGGGCTTGCCCCTCGCCATAGAAACACCACTTGTCACAAGATGTGCTCACCGTCAGCGCTTGCTGATAAACCCCGACAACGCCGCAATCGCCTCAGGCGATTTCAGCCGCTGGGTAAACAACGCACCCTCCTCTTCAATCACCTTGCGCAACTGTTCGCGATCCACGCTTTTCATCAGTTGTTTGCTGACCTGCACGGCACCGGGAGCCAAGGCTTCGAAACGTTCGGCCACCTCCCTCGCCTTGGTCAAGGCAGCTTCACCACTGCCCAACGCTTCAGTGGCGATGCCCCAGGCGGCAGCCTGCTCACCGGTGAACCCTTCACCCAACAGCAACAACTCAGCAGCTTTCGCATGCCCCAACAGCCGCGGCAGGATCAGGCTGGAACCAAACTCCGGACACAGCCCCAGGTTGACGAACGGCATGCGCAAGCGGGCGTCGCGGCTGACGTACACCAGATCACAATGCAGCAGCATGGTCGTCCCAATGCCTACCGCCGCGCCAGCCACCGCAGCAATCACCGGCTTACGGCAGTTGAGCAAGCTCTTCATAAAGTGAAACGGCGGGCTGTCGAGGTCGGTGGGCGGTTGTTCGAGGAAGTCGGCGATGTCGTTGCCGGCGGTGAAGCACTCGCTGCTGCCCTGGATAAGCACCGCATTGATGGTGACATCGGCATCGGCCTGTTCCAACGCGTCAGCCAGTTGGCTGTACATGGCGCGGGTCAGGGCGTTTTTCTTGTCCGGGCGGTTGAACTGCAGAATCAGCAGCCCGCGTTCGCGTTGCAGCAGGATGGCGTCGGTCATGGCAAGTCTCGCAGATAAAAATCAGCGTTCAACCACGGGGCAGGAACACGTCGGCCAGCAGTTGATTGCGCGGCAACCCCGCCAGGAACAAGCGTTTGGAAAAAGCCTCGACGCTGGAAGGGTGCCCGCAGAGTAAAGCCAGGGTTTGCCGGGAAACAAGCCGCAGTTGCGCCAAAGCCTGCGTCAACTCAGCCGCCGTCCATAGCTCGATCGTCAGGTTGGGGTGGGCGGCGGCCAGCGACGCCAGGGGCTCGGCCAAATAATGGCCCTCGGCATCATGGGCCAGGTGAATCACCCGGATGACGCCCTGATGATCCTGGCGCAACGCCTCGCGAAGCACACCCCATAACGGTCCCAAACCGGTACCTGAGGCCAGCAGCCAGAGTGGTCGCGCTTGCCAGTCTGGATCGTATTGCAACGCACCACCACGCAGTTCGCCCAGGCGCAAACTGTCGCCGACTTTGAGTTGCCGGGCGGCATCGCTGAACTCGCCGGGCAGGCGACAATCGAGGTGAAACTCCAGGAACGGGTCTTCCAGGGGCAGGCTGGCCAGGGAATAGGGCCGGGCGATCGCACCGGCCCACAACACCAGGTGCTGCCCGGCCCGGTAACGCAGGCTGCGCCCAGGTTGCAGGCGCAAGCGCAGTACCGCCGGGCTCAGCCAATCAACGCTCAGTACCTCAGCCGGCAGACCGTCACGCAGCGGATCAAAGGTTTCGATCTGCACGTCGCCCATGACCTGACACTGGCAGGCCAAGCGCCAACCGTCCTGGCGTTGCGCAGGGCTCAGCGCACCAGGCTGATTGTCCTGAACCTCGCCCAGGCAACGCACCAGGCAGGCATGGCAACTTCCGGCGCGGCAACTGTAGGGGACGGCGACACCGGCCTGGTTCAGGGCATCCAGCAGGTTGCTGCCGGCGGGGACCGACCAGTGGCGTTCGCCGGCGTGCAGTTCAGACATGAAACGTTCTCAAATGTAGGAGCAAGCTTGCTCGCGATGGTTGCTAACGATAACGCGGGGTGCCTGACGAAACCCACCAGATTCACGCTTTTCGCGAGCGAGCTCGCTCCTACCGTTAATCGGGCCCGGCATCCATGACCATAGTCGGGTGTATCAGCCACCGCGCCGGGTTATACTGCCGCGCCTTTTTAGCGTCGCGTCAGCACTACCCCAGCACTACCTGCCGACGTGCCTTGGAAAGGTGTCTTCAGACGACCGATGCACCCCACTGAAGCCACCTTTATTGAATGTTCCCGTCTTATAGAGGAGCGCGACTCATGACCGTGATCAAGCAAGACGACCTGATTCAGAGCGTTGCCGACGCCCTGCAATTCATTTCCTACTACCACCCCGTTGATTTCATTCAGGCCATGCACGAAGCCTACCTGCGCGAAGAATCGCCAGCAGCCCGTGACTCCATGGCACAGATCCTGATCAACTCGCGTATGTGTGCCACTGGCCACCGCCCGATCTGCCAGGACACCGGCATCGTCACCGTGTTTGTACGCGTGGGCATGGATGTGCGCTGGGATGGCGCCACCATGGGCCTGGACGACATGATCAACGAAGGCGTACGTCGCGCCTACAACCTGCCAGAAAACGTCCTGCGGGCCTCAATCCTCGCCGACCCGGCAGGCGCGCGCAAAAATACCAAGGACAACACCCCTGCGGTGATTCACTACTCCATCGTCCCGGGTAACACCGTGGAAGTGGACGTGGCGGCCAAGGGCGGCGGTTCCGAAAACAAGTCGAAGATGGCCATGCTCAACCCGTCCGACTCCATCGTCGACTGGGTTCTGAAGACCGTTCCGACCATGGGCGCCGGCTGGTGCCCACCGGGCATGCTGGGTATCGGCATCGGCGGCACCGCCGAGAAAGCCGCGGTGATGGCCAAGGAAGTGTTGATGCAATCCATCGACATTCACGAGCTGAAAAAGCGCGGCCCATCCAGCCGTATCGAAGAGATGCGCCTGGAGCTGTTCGAGAAGGTCAACCAACTGGGCATCGGCGCCCAGGGCCTGGGTGGCCTGACCACCGTGCTCGACGTGAAGATCATGGACTACCCGACCCATGCGGCCTCGCTGCCGGTGTGCATGATCCCCAACTGCGCCGCCACCCGTCACGCCCACTTCGTGCTTGACGGTTCCGGCCCGGCTTCGCTGGAAGCGCCACCGCTGGATGCCTACCCGCAAATCGTCTGGGAAGCCGGCCCGTCGGCCCGTCGCGTCAACCTCGACACCCTGACCCCGCAAGACGTACAGAGCTGGAAACCGGGCGAAACCGTGCTGCTCAACGGCAAGATGCTCACCGGTCGCGACGCCGCGCACAAGCGCATGGTCGAGATGCTGAACAAGGGTGAAACCCTGCCGGTGGACCTCAAGGGTCGCTTTATCTACTACGTCGGCCCGGTTGATCCGGTACGCGATGAAGTGGTTGGGCCTGCCGGTCCGACCACGGCAACGCGGATGGACAAGTTCACTCGCCAGATCCTCGAACAAACCGGCTTGCTGGGCATGATCGGCAAATCCGAGCGCGGCCCGACCGCTATCGAAGCGATCAAGGACCACAAGGCCGTGTACCTGATGGCTGTGGGCGGCGCAGCTTATCTGGTGGCGCAAGCCATCAAGAAATCCCGCGTCGTGGCTTTCGCCGAACTGGGCATGGAAGCGATCTACGAGTTCGACGTCAAGGACATGCCGGTCACCGTTGCAGTGGACAGCAAGGGTGAATCGGTACACATCACCGGTCCTGCCATCTGGCAAAAAAGGATCAGTGAAAGCCTGGCGGTAGAAGTGCAGTAAGCATTTCACGGCAAGGATAAAGGCGACCGGGGCAGCATGGCCCGGTCGCCTTTTTTATGTCTCACACACGCCTCCGTGGTGAGGGGGCTCGCCACAAGTACAGACATTAGGGCTCGCCACAACAGCTTTGCTGCGCATGCTATGGTGCTCGCCCTTATTGCGCATGCTCATCTTCGTATGACCACGATCACCCGCCCATTGCGCTTGACCTTCTACTCCCTGCTGATCATCGCTGGCGCCGTGCTGGCTGCCGCCCTGGCCATACGCCACGCCGAACGCCAGGCCCTGGTGGATGACGCTGCCCGTGCCAATCAACAGCTGGCGTTGTATGCCAACTCCCTGCACACCCTGATCGAACGTTACCGCGCCCTGCCCGCCGTGCTGGCCCTGGACTCGGAAATGATCAGCGCCTTGAAAGGCCCGCTCGACGCCGCTACCCAAGACTTGCTCAACCGCAAGCTGGAACGCATCAACGGCGCCGCACAATCATCCACCCTGGAATTGATGGACCGCAACGGCCTGGCCGTGGCCGCCAGCAACTGGAACCTGCCCAGCAGTTATGTCGGGCACAACTACGCGTTTCGGCCATATTTCAGCCAGACCTTGAGCCAGGGCACCGGACGTTTTTATGCGGTAGGGGTCACCACCGGTATTCCGGGGTACTTCCTCTCCAGTGCGGTGCTGGATGAGAAAGAGCAGTTTCTCGGCGCCATGGTGGTGAAGCTGGAATTTCCGGAACTGGAACGCGAGTGGGCCCAAGGTAACGATCTGCTGCTGGTCAGCGATGCACGGGGCATTGTGTTTATCGCCAATCAACCAGGCTGGCGGTATCGCGCCTTGCGCCCGCTATCGGACAGCGACCACGCGGAACTCAAGGCCACTCGGCAATACGACAAAAAACAGCTGCTGCCCCTGGAGTATCAGGCGTTGCAGCGCTTCGACGACAACAGCCACCTGATGCGCATCGACGGCCCCGAGGGCAGTGCCAACTACCTGTGGGAATCCCTGCCGTTGAAGGCCGAAGGCTGGACCTTGCATCTGCTGCGCAAACCCCAGGTTGCCGCCGAGGACCAACGCAACGCCGGCCTTGCCGCCGCAGGTCTGTGGCTGGCGCTGGTGTTCCTGCTGCTGTTCCTGACTCAACGCTGGCGCCTGGCTCGCCTGCGCCAACGCAGCCGCGAAGAGCTTGAACAGTTGGTGCAAGAACGCACCCGCGACTTGCGCACTGCCCAGGATGGGCTGGTGCAGTCGGCCAAGCTGGCAGCTCTGGGGCAGATGTCCGCGGCCCTGGCCCATGAGATCAACCAGCCCTTGACGGCGCAGCGCATGCAACTGGCTACCTTGCGCCTCTTGCTGGATCACGGTCGCGTCGATGACGCTTACAAGGCACTGACCCCGCTGGACGACATGCTCACCCGCATGGCCGCGCTGACCGGCCATCTCAAGACCTTCGCCCGTAAAAGCCCTAGCGGTTTGCGCGAACGCCTGGACTTGGCGACTGTGGTGGATCAGTCCCTGCACTTGCTGGACACCCGTCTGCGGGACGAAGCCATCGGCACAGTGCTGGACCTGACCCGCCCGGCGTGGGTGCGCGGCGATGCAATTCGCCTGGAACAGGTGCTGATCAACCTGCTGCGCAACGCCCTCGATGCCATGGCCGACAAACCGCGCAAGCGTCTGGAAATCCGCCTGCACGCCGATCAACAATTGTGGCACCTGACTGTCACCGACAGCGGCGGCGGGATTGCCGAAGAAAACCTCAACAGCGTATTCGACCCCTTTTTCACCACCAAACCCGTGGGTGACGGGCTCGGCCTCGGGCTGGCGGTGTCGTACGCTATCGTCCACGAACTCGGTGGCCGCCTGAGCGCCGCCAACCAGGGCGACGGCGCGGTATTTACCCTGACCCTGCCCATCGCCCTGGAGACCCCGGACCTATGCTGAACGCAGTGATTGTGGTGGATGACGAGGCCAGTATCCGCACGGCCGTGGAACAGTGGCTGAGCCTGTCGGGGTTCGAGGTGCAATTGTTCAGCCGTGCCGATGACTGCCTGGCACAATTGCCCAGGGATTTCCCTGGGGTGATCCTCAGCGATGTGCGCATGCCTGGGCTCAGCGGCCTGGAGTTGCTGGCCGAGGTGCAACGCCGTGATGCCGACCTGCCGGTGATCCTGCTCACCGGCCACGGTGATGTGCCGATGGCCGTGGAAGCCATGCGCGACGGCGCCTACGATTTCCTGGAGAAACCCTTCAGCCCCGAGGCGCTGCTCAGCAGCCTGCGCCGAGCCCTGGACAAGCGCGGATTGGTCCTGGAAAACCGGCGCCTGCATCAACAGGCCGATCACCGCGCCAAGTTGGAATCGAGCCTGTTGGGCGTGTCCCGAGGCTTACAGAATCTACGTCGACAAGTGCTGGACCTGGCAAC
This sequence comes from Pseudomonas sp. HY7a-MNA-CIBAN-0227, assembly GCF_040310325.1. Classification (NCBI taxonomy): domain Bacteria; kingdom Pseudomonadati; phylum Pseudomonadota; class Gammaproteobacteria; order Pseudomonadales; family Pseudomonadaceae; genus Pseudomonas; species Pseudomonas sp. HY7a-MNA-CIBAN-0227. Next base: position 178,626 of record NZ_JBEOPT010000010.1, read on the forward strand.
CTTGCCGGTCAATGTGCTGATCCGTGGCGAGACCGGCAGTGGCAAGGAACTGGTCGCCCGTTGCCTGCATGATTTCGGGCCACGGGCGAAGAAGCCATTTGTGGCACTGAACTGTGCGGCGATTCCCGAGCAACTGTTCGAGGCCGAGTTGTTTGGCCACGAGAGTGGCGCCTTTACCGGCGCCCAGGGCAAGCGCATCGGCAAGCTAGAATTCGCCAACGGCGGCACCCTGTTTCTCGATGAGATCGAAAGCATGCCCCTGGCCCAGCAAGTAAAACTGCTGCGGGTGTTACAGGAGCAGAAGCTGGAACGCCTGGGCTCCAACCAGAGTATCAAGGTGGACCTGCGCATCATTGCCGCCACCAAGCCGGACCTGCTGGACGAAGCCCGCGCCGGGCGCTTTCGCGAGGATTTGGCTTATCGGCTGAACGTCGCGCAGTTGCGCCTGCCGCCGTTGCGTGAGCGCCGGGAAGATATCCCGCTGCTGTTCGAACACTTCGCCCAGAACGCCGCCGAACGCCTGGGCCGCAGCTTTGCACCACTGAGCGGGCCGCAACTGGGCCATCTGCTCAGCCATGACTGGCCGGGCAATGTGCGGGAGCTGGCCAACGTCGCCGAGCGCCGGGTGCTAGGGCTGGGTGAACCGGAGCCGGAAGGCATCGAGGCCGGGCAATCGTTGGCGGCGCAGCAAGAGGCGTTTGAAGCCCATTGCCTGAAAGCCGCGCTGACTCGGCACAAAGGCGATATCAAAGCCGTGCTGGCAGAACTCCAACTGCCACGGCGCACGCTGAATGAAAAGATGCAGCGGCATGGGTTGGCGCGGGAGAGGTTCTTGAAAGATGAGTGAGCGGATTTTCGCTCATAGCCAGTTATTCATAAGCGACTTTCCGCTCAATAAAATCCTGCAACCCTTCTAGGTCGGGCCTTCAGCTGTTTGGCACAACTCCTGCTATAGCCCCGACCAGGCGGCGCTTGTGCGCGCTCCACAAAAACAATTAGATGAAGGATCCTTCAATGGATAACTCCAACTCCCTGCCTCTGGGGTCGGCGGCTGCGCCGGCAAAAGAACGCACCACTTCCAGCCGGATCAAATCGATCTTCAGCGGCTCGGTCGGCAACATGGTCGAGTGGTACGACTGGTACGTCTACGCCGCCTTCTCTCTGTACTTCGCCAAAGCCTTCTTCCCCAAAGGCGACACCACCGCCCAACTGCTCAACACCGCCGCGATCTTCGCCGTGGGCTTCCTGATGCGCCCGATCGGTGGTTGGCTGATGGGCCTGTACGCCGACCGCAAGGGCCGCAAAGCTGCGCTGATGGCCTCGGTACTGCTGATGTGCTTCGGCTCGCTGATCATCGCCCTGACTCCCGGTTATGAAACCATTGGTGTCGGCGCACCGATCCTGCTGGTCTTCGCCCGCCTGCTTCAAGGCTTGTCGGTCGGTGGCGAATACGGCACCTCGGCCACTTACCTGAGTGAGATGGCAACCAAGGAACGTCGCGGCTTCTTCTCCAGCTTCCAGTACGTGACCCTGATCTCCGGCCAGCTCATCGCCCTCGGCGTGCTGATCGTGCTGCAACAGACCCTGACCACCGAACAACTGTACGACTGGGGCTGGCGTATCCCGTTCGTCATCGGCGCCCTGTGCGCAGTGGTCGCGCTGTACCTGCGTCGCGGCATGGAAGAAACCGAGTCGTTCACCAAGAAAGAGAAGTCCAAGGAAAGCGCCATGCGCACCTTGATGCGCCACCCCAAGGAACTGATGACCGTGGTCGGTCTGACCATGGGCGGCACTCTGGCGTTCTACACCTACACCACCTACATGCAGAAATACCTGGTGAACACCGTCGGCATGAGCATCTCCGACTCCACCACCATCTCGGCGGCGACGCTGTTTCTGTTCATGTGCCTGCAACCCATCGTCGGCGGGCTGTCGGACAAGGTCGGGCGGCGGCCGATCCTGATTGCCTTTGGTATCCTCGGTACATTGTTCACCGTGCCGATCCTCACCACCCTGCACACCGTCCAGAGCTGGTGGGGTGCGTTCTTCCTGATCATGGCGGCGCTGATCATCGTCAGCGGCTACACCTCGATCAACGCGGTGGTCAAAGCCGAGCTGTTCCCTACCGAAATCCGCGCCCTGGGCGTTGGCCTGCCGTACGCGCTGACCGTGTCGATCTTCGGCGGTACCGCTGAGTACATCGCGCTGTGGTTCAAGAGCATCGGCATGGAAACCGGTTACTACTGGTACGTGACCGCGTGTATTGCGGTGTCGCTGATCGTCTATGTGACCATGAAGGACACTCGCAAGCATTCGCGAATTACCACCGACTAAGGGTTCGCTCGCTGTAAAAAAAGGGGTCGTGTCAGTGGATGACACGGCCCCTTTTTCATACCCTCAGGACAACCCTGCAACCTCTTGCCGCCCATATCGACGCTGCGCATACGAAGCCCCGACAATCATCACCACCAGCACCGCCGCCAACACCGCCGACGAGCCGATGGTGCCAAAGTCCAGGCCGCCCTTTTCAAGGGGTTTGGTCAGGAAGTCGCCCAGGGTCGCGCCGAATGGTCGGGTCAGCACAAACGCCACCCAGAACAACAGCACCGACGATATTTTTGTGAAGTACTTGAGCAGCACCACTACCGCGATCGTCGAACCAATCAGCAAGGCACCACCGGCAAACCCAAGCCCCGAGTCGTCCGCCAGGAAATCACCCAACGCCGTACCCAAGGTGTTGGAAAACAGAATCGCCATCCAGTAGAACAGTTCGCCGCGAGAGGTCTGGACCTTGTTCACGTTCAGCGAATCACCGCTCAAATGCCACAGGGCGAAGATAATCATCAACAAGACAATCAGGATCATTGAGCCGGATGCATAGCCCAGCCCCAGCGTGCGGTCCATAAAATCGGACATGGTGGTGCCGGCCGTGCTGGTAGACAGAATCACGATCCAGTACAGCACCGGGTTATAGGTTTTCGACCAAAGTTGCGTCACCAGGGTGACCAGGAACACGCTAATCAGGATCATCGAACTGATGGCGTAGCCGACATTCAAGGTCATCGACAGCAAGTCCCCGGCGGTTTCGCCCAGGGTCGTGGCGCAGATTTTCATGACCCAGAACGCCAGGGTGATCTGAGGAAGTTTGTTCATTGTATGGAAGGCTCCGAGGCTCAGTCTTTCAAGTGGCCAACTTATAAGGGGTGTCGACCTGGAGCGCAGACTGAACGGGGAGCTGTGAAAAATAGGTGGGCTACGAATGAAAATTCCATACACCGACAACCTCGACTGTGGAAATCCGTCGCGTCGGGTTGCACTATGATGCCCTTCCCAGAACCACCCAGCAGGAACCCCGGCCATGCCTGACGACATCCATTTCTACGAACCCGCCAACGGCCACGGCCTGCCTCATGACCCGTTCAATGCCATCGTCGGCCCACGACCGATTGGCTGGATTTCGTCCCAAGACAGCGAAGGTCGCCTGAACCTGGCGCCCTATAGTTTCTTCAACGCCTTCAACTACATTCCGCCGATCATTGGTTTTTCCAGTGTCGGGCGCAAAGACAGCCTGAACAACATCGAGCAGACCGGCGAATTCGTGTGGAACCTGGCCACGCGGCCGCTGGCCGAGCAGATGAACCAGAGTTGCGCGGCTGTTTCACCCGAGGTCAACGAGTTTGAATTGGCCGGGCTGACGCCGGTAGCCTCGAAAGTGATCGCCGTGCCCCGCGTGGGTGAGAGCCCGGTGTCCTTTGAATGCAAGGTGACGCAGATCATTCAGCTGCAACGAGCGGATAAGGGCCTGGTGCCAAGCTGGCTAGTGCTCGGCGAAGTGGTCGCGGTGCATATCGCCAAGTGGCTGCTCAAGGATGGGGTGTACGACACCGCCGCCGCCGAGCCTATTCTGCGCGGCGGCGGGCCGGCGGATTACTTTCAGTTGGGGCCTGAGGCCTTGTTCAAAATGTACCGACCCAAGGTTTAGGAAGCTGTTGCCCAGGTCAACTGACCTTCTTCGTCGACGTCGATCAACCGCTCCAGTTGCTGGGCGGCAGCGTCGTCGGCGTCATCGGCGGTCTTGAACTTCTGCCCTTCGAGGATAGTGTGAAAGCGCGGCGCGCCCATGCCATCCAGGGCCTTGACGGCGACGGCAGCGCTGTAGCCACCCTCTCCCGGTACTACGGCGGAAACGGCTTCGTGGTGGGCAAACTCTTTACGTGCCATGTTGCAGGTCCTGGCCAATGGAAAGTCGGCCATTCTAGACGTTCAGCCAGCCAGTTGCAGATATTCGCCGTAGGCGCTGGCGGTGCAGGTGTCGATGAAGGTCTGGAAGTCCATGCTGCGAACCACCCCGTCATTCAATAACTCGGTGAAGATCATCAGCGCTGGTGAGTTGAAGTAGGCGCTCATCGCCTGCTCGCTGCTCCAGAAGCCAGAGATCAACCACACATCTGGCTCCGACAGGGAATGCTGCAACGAGAATTGCAGGCAACCCTGAGCCTGGCGGCCTGGTTCGATCAAACTGTTCAAGCGTGCACCCAGTTCGGTGCTGCACCCGGTGCGGGCGCGGATAAAGGCCATATGGCTCGCGGGAATGGGGGTGGACATGTTCAACTCTCCCGTTGAGAAGTGATGCTCGGCAAGCACTGTGAGGGCGTGTTGCCACAGGATCAAAGATAACGGCGCTGTCCTACAGGCGGTTAGTCGATTCCTGCTGGCTTATTGCACAATCCTGCGAGATGCGGAGAGGTAACGATCAGGCCACGGATTTTATGCCCGGCATGAGCACCTTGTTTCACGTGAACTACGCAATGGTTAAGGCCGCCCAACTTGCCTGATTCACAATTTATCGCAGGATCAGGCAAGGATTGTGCAGAATCGGCGTAACACTGCTTTGAAAGCGCCTTTAAGCTGTGCCCATCGTCAAAGCGCCAAGAGGTTGCCCCATGTCGTCGTCAGAACACCGTCCTGCCCCCCTCGATCCCGACATGGAAAAGCAGCGCGCGGAACTGGCCGATATCGTTCTGCGCCACACCTGCGAAGACGGCTCCTACGCCACCGCTATCCACTCATTCGTGCTCAATCGGCACAACTCGCCCCGCGACTTCATGCCGGTGCTGGCCCAACCAGCGCTGTGTATCCTGGCCCACGGCAGCAAGGAAGTGCGCCTGGCGGATGAGACCTTCACTTATGACCCGCTCAATTACCTGGTGTTTTCGGTGTCGATGCCGGTGTCCGGGCGCATCATTGACGCCTCGCCGGAAAACCCCAACCTGTCCCTTCGACTGGACATCGACCCGGCGCAAATCACCGCCTTGATCGCCGAAGCCGGCCCGATGGGCGTACCCTCTCGCCCCGCTGCCCGCGGCATGTATGTCGACCGTCTCGACAGCCAACTGCTGGATGCTGTACTGCGCTTGACCCGTTTGCTCGACTCACCGAAAGACATCGCCATGCTGGCGCCGCTGATCAACCGCGAGATTCTCTATCGCCTGCTGCGTAGCCCGCACGGCTATCGGCTGTATGAAATTGCCGTGGCCAACAGTCAGAGCCATCGGGTCAGCCAAGCTATCCAATGGCTGAACGGCAACTACGAACAACCGCTGCGTATCGATGACCTGGCCAGGGAAGTGAACCTCAGCGTCTCGACCTTGCACCACCGCTTCAAGGCGATGACGGCCATGAGCCCGCTGCAATATCAGAAGCAACTGCGTTTGCAGGAAGCCCGGCGTTTGATGATTGCCGAGGGCCTGGAAGCCTCGGCAGCGGGCTATCGAGTGGGCTATGAAAGCCCGTCGCAATTCAGCCGCGAGTACAGCCGCCTGTTTGGCGCGCCGCCGTTGCGGGATCTGGCGCGGTTGCGCTTGAGCGTCTGACCCTGCCCTGCAACAAGATATCAGTCCAGGCTACGGGGCAACTGCAAGGTCACGCGCAAGCCACCTTCGCGCAGGTTCTGCAAACTTACTTCGCCGCCATGGCTGTGAGCGATATTGCGGGCGATGCCCAGCCCCAAACCATAGCCCTGCTGCTGCCCGGCGAGGCGAAAGTGCGGTTCGAAGACTTGCTCCAGGCGCTGTTCGGGCACGCCGGGGCCTTCGTCATCGACATGCAGAATGAACTCCGCGCCATCGTCCTCGATGTACAGGTGGGCGTTCTGCCCGTACTTCAAGGCGTTGTCGATCAGGTTACCGATGCAGCGCTTGAGCGCCAGCGGCTTGCCCGGATAGGCCGCCAGCGCCCGGCCATGCTGGGTCACCCGACCGTTGCCGTTGGGCGCCAGGTAAGGTTCCACCAGGCAGTCGAGCACATGATTGAGGTCCACCGGCTCGATGTTTTCGTGGATGTCGGTGTCCTTGACGCATTGCAGCGCGCCCTTGACCAGTAACTCCAGTTCATCCAGGTCGCGACCGAACTTGGCTTGCAGCTTTTCGTCTTCCAGCAGCTCCACCCGCAAGCGCAGGCGGGTGATGGGCGTGCGCAAGTCGTGGGAAATGGCGCTGAACAACTGGCTGCGCTCGGTGAGGTAGCGGCTGATGCGTTCACGCATGGCGTTGAAGGCGCGCCCCACTTCCACCACTTCGCTGCCGCCACCTTCGGCCACAGGTTCCACATCGGCGCCCAGGGACATGTCCCGCGCCGCCCGCGCCAGGCGCTTGAGCGGCCGGCTTTGCCAATGCACCAGTAAACCGATGAACAGCAACAGGAAACTACTGGTCAGTACGATAAACCACACTTGCTGGGACGGCAGGCCTTGCTCTTCGAGGCTGGTGTAGGGCTCGGGTAACAGCGAGGCGATGTACAACCATTCACCTTGGGCCAGTTGGATCTGGGTCACCAGCACCGGCGGGTTGACCGGTTCCAGCGTCAGCGCGTAATGGGCCCAGGAGCGTGGCAATTCATCCAGTTTCAAACCGGCGTTGAAGATGCGCAGGTCCTCGGCGCTGACAAATTCCACCGAGATATGCACGTCGCTGCCCAGGGTCTGGCGCAGCACTTCTTGCACGGCACCCAACACCGCCAGTTTGCGCGGGGTTTGCGGCAGCAGCGCCATGTCCAGGGGCTTGTCATTGAGGGTCACCACAAAACGGGTGCCGCCCATGCTGCGCAACTGGTCCAGCACCAACGGACGGTAAGCCACCGGCAGGGAACGGAAATAGCTGACGCTGGCGGTCATCGAATGGGCCAGGCTGCGGGCGCTAGTAACCAGGCCTTCGAGCTGGGTGGCGCGCAGTTGCGAGACCCAGATCACGCTCGACAGCGCCTGGGCAAACAGCACCGCCAGCAAGGTCAGCAGCAGCATGCGACCCAAAAGCGAACGCGGTACCGGAATGCGCCGACGCAGGTCGGTCAGTCGCTCAATGGGCATTGCCGGCAACCACACACGCCGCCAGTTGGTAACCGCTACCGCGTACGGTGCGGATCAGCCGTGGAGGTTTTTCAGTGTCTCGTAGCCGTTGGCGCAGGCGGCTGACGGCCATGTCGACAATCCGGTCCAAAGGCATCAGGTCGCGCCCACGGGTTGCGTTGCCGATGGTGTCGCGATCAAGGATTTGCTGGGGATGATCGAGAAATAGTTTGAGCAGGGCAAAATCGGCGCCGGAGAGGATCACCTCTTCGCCATCCAGGTGAAATAGCCGGTGGCTAATCATGTCCAGCCGCCATTCATCGAACACCCGCACGTCGCCGCCGCGTTCTTGGCCAAACTGACAACGGCGCAACAGGGCTTTGATACGCGCCTGCAACTCACGAGGGCTGAAAGGCTTGCCGATGTAATCGTCGGCGCCCAGCTCCAGGCCGATCACCCGGTCAGCTTCGTCAGAGCTGGCAGTGAGCATGATGATGGGCACCTGCGCCTGGCGCGGGTGCTGGCGAATCCAGCGGCAGAGGCTGAAGCCATCTTCGTCCGGCAGCATCACGTCGAGAATCACTAGATCGCACGGGGCCTCGTTCATCGCCTGACGAAACCCTGCGCCATCGGGCACGCCTCGCACCTGGAAACCGGCGCGACTGAGGTAGGTTTGCAGCAACTCGCGAATTTCCTCGTCGTCGTCGACGAGGAGAATGGATTTACTGATTACGCTCATGGGGTCGTCCTTATTGTTTTGGATGGGACGGGTTTGATAATTCGTTGTTCTTGCGGGCCTCATCGCGGGCTATGTAAATGCCTGCTCCAACGCAACTCCAGCACCGGTCAACCCGGAATACGGCGCGGTCACCAGCCATACCGGAATGCCTTTGAAGTAGTCGCTCATACAGCCTTTGTCGCCAAAACTCTTGGCGAAACCACTGTTGATAAAGAAGTCGGCAAACCGCGGGATCACTCCACCGACGATGTACACCCCGCCACGTCCACCGGTGGTCAGCACGTTATTACCGGCCACACGCCCCAGCCAGATACTGAACTGGTCCAGCACTTCCAGGGCAATCGGATCACCCGCAAGGCCAGCGGCAGTAATGGCCTCGGGAGTTTCCAGGACAGCCTCGTGACCATCCACCGCACAGATCGCCCGGTACAAACGCGGCAACCCGCCACCGCTCAATACGGTTTCAGCGCTGACATGGCCGATCTCGCTGTAGATGTGTTGCCACAGCTGGGTTTCCCGTGGGCTGCTCAAAGGCAGGTCAACATGACCGCCCTCCCCCGGCAACGCCGCCCAACGGCCGGCACCCAAGTCCAGCAAAGTGCCAACACCCAGCCCAGTACCCGGCCCGATCACCACCGCCGGGCGCAATGGCTCGGGCGTGCCTTCGCAGACCACACGAAATTCATTGGGCTGCAAACGGGTCATGCCCAAAGCCATGGCCGAGAAATCATTGACCAGCAGCAGTTCGTCCACCTGCAAGGTTTTGCAGAAGGCTGTTTTGCTCAGGCGCCAATGATTGTTGGTAAATTTAAATTCATCACCGCTCACCGGCCCCGCCACCGACAGGCAGACCGCGCCGATGGAGCCAAGCTCCAGGCCTTCCTCCTTGAGGTAAACCTTGATGGCTTCCTCGGGACTGGCGTGATCCGCCGTGGCATGCACACGGATCGAACGCAGTTCCTGATCTCGCCACAACGCAAAACGGGCGTTGGTACCACCGATATCACCGACCAGGGCCAGTTTCACTTGAGTGTCTCCAGGGCAGAAGTAAAGGCGCTGGCGCCCTGCTCTGCGGAGCTTGCGGCCAGGCGCATAAATGCAAACAGCTCGCGGCCTGCGCCCACGTTGTTACCCAAGAGGCCCGTGGCAGGCGCGCGCGCTGCAAATTCTTCGGCGTCCACCTTAAGTTCCAGGGTGCCTTTGACGCCATCGACGCGAATAATATCGCCATCTTTTACCCGCGCCAGCGCACCACCACGCTGAGCCTCAGGGCTGACATGAATCGCGGCAGGGATCTTACCCGAGGCGCCGGACATCCGCCCATCGGTGACCAACGCCACCTTGAAGCCGCGATCCTGCAGCACGCCGAGGAACGGCGTCATCTTGTGCAACTCCGGCATGCCATTGGAGCGCGGGCCCTGGAAGCGCATCACCGCAACAAAGTCCTTCTCCAACTGACCGGCCTTGAACGCATCGGCCAAGTCCTGTTGATCCTGGAACACCACGGCCGGCGCTTCGACGATTTGATGTTCGAGGGCCACGGCGGAGACTTTCATCACGCCACGGCCGAGGTTGCCTTCCATCACCCGCAAGCCGCCTTCCGGAGAGAATGCACGGGCCACGGGGCGCAGGATGGTTTCGTCGAGGCTTTCGATGGGCCCCTCGCGCCAGACCAGTTCGCCGTCCACCAGGAACGGTTCCTGGGTGTAACGGCTCAGGCCAAAACCTGCGACGGTGTTGACGTCTTCGTGGAGCAGACCAGCTTCCAGCAGCTCGCGGATCAGGAACGACATGCCACCCGCCGCCTGGAAGTGGTTGATGTCAGCTTTGCCGTTCGGATAAACGTGGGACAGGGTCGGCACCACTTCGGAGAGGTCGGCCATGTCCTGCCAAGTCAACAGAATGCCCGCCGACATGGCGATAGCCGGCATGTGCAGAGTGTGGTTGGTGGAGCCGCCAGTGGCGTTGAGGGCGACGATGGAGTTAACCAGGGATTTTTCGTCGACGATTTCGCCAATCGGCATGAACGCGCCGTTTTGCTTGGTCAGGCGTGTGACCTGGTGCGCGGCTTCGCGGGTCAGGGCGTCACGCAGCGGCGTGTACGGGTTGACGAAGGACGCGCCCGGCAAGTGCAGGCCCATGACTTCCATCAGCAATTGGTTGGTGTTGGCGGTGCCGTAGAAAGTGCAGGTGCCGGGGCTGTGGTAGGACTTCATCTCCGATTCCAGCAGCTCTTCGCGGGAGGCCTTGCCTTCGGCGTAGCGCTGGCGCACGTCGGCCTTCTGTTTGTTGGAAATCCCCGATGGCATCGGCCCGCCCGGGACGAAGATCATCGGCAGGTGGCCGTAGCGCAGGGCGCCCATCATCAGGCCGGGAACGATCTTGTCGCAGATCCCCAGCATCAGCGCAGCGTCGAACATATTGTGGGACAGCGCTACCGCCGTGGACATGGCAATCACTTCGCGGCTCAGCAGGCTCAGCTCCATGCCGGGCTCGCCCTGGGTCACGCCGTCGCACATGGCGGGCGTGCCGCCAGCGAACTGACCGACGGAACCGATCTCGCGAAGGGCCTTCTTGATTTGCTCGGGGAAGTGTTCGTACGGCTGGTGGGCCGAGAGCATGTCGTTATATGACGAAACTATTGCCACGTTGGCGGCGTTCATCATCCGCAGGTTGTTCTTGTCTTCGGTACCGCAACCGGCCACGCCGTGGGCAAAGTTGGCGCATTGCAGCTTGCCACGCATCGGACCGTCGCTGGCAGCGCCGCGAATGAGCGCAAGGTAAGCCTCACGGGTTGCACGGCTACGGGCGATAAGCCGTTCGGTGACCTCAAGTACGCGGGGATGCATGTGTAGAACTCCAGGCTAACGGATGTGGCGACCTGAGTGCCTATGCTGGTCAAAAGCCCGCCGCGAAGAGCTTGGCAGGGTGTTACTTGACCAATCGGACCAGTTGATTCAGGTCACTCGTTGTTGAATGAACAAAATATTGCCACTAAAAAGGCTTGTTTTCTATTTTTATGCGAATAATCTTGTAATTCTTACAACAAATCGACGACAGGCGCTTTTCAAATGACTCTTAGAATCGCAATCAATGGTTTTGGCCGTATCGGCCGTAACGTCCTGCGCGCACTTTATACCCAAGGCTATCGTCAGGATTTGCAGATCGTCGCCATCAACGATCTGGGTGACAGCTCAATCAATGCTCACCTGCTTAAGTACGACACCGTCCACGGCACTTTCGATGCAGAGGTCTCTCACGATCAGGAAAGCCTGACCGTCAATGGCGACCGGATTGCCGTCAGTGCCATTCGCAACCCGGCCGACCTGCCGTGGGCCGCCGAGAAAGTCGACGTAGTATTCGAATGCACCGGTATGTTCACCGACCGCGCCAAGGCCGCCGCCCATATTACCGCTGGCGCGCGCAAGGTGATCATCTCGTCCCCGGCCAAGGGCGCTGATGCCACCGTAGTCTACGGTGTGAACCACGATATCCTGCGTCAATCCCACCAGATCATCTCCAACGCGTCCTGCACCACCAACTGCCTGGCACCGGTGGCCCAGGTGCTGCACCGTGAGCTGGGCATCGAAAGCGGCTTGATGACCACCATCCACGCCTACACCAACGACCAGAACCTGACCGACGTCTACCACACCGACCCGTACCGCGCCCGTTCGGCCACGCAGAACATGATCCCGAGCAAGACCGGTGCGGCCGAAGCCGTGGGCCTGGTGCTGCCGGAACTGGCGGGCAAGCTGACTGGCATGGCCGTGCGAGTGCCGGTAATCAACGTGTCGCTGGTGGACCTGACCGTGCAGCTCAAGCGCGAAGCGTCGGCAGATGAGGTCAACGCCCTGCTCAAGGAAGCCAGCCAGCATTCGAAAGTCCTCGGTTACAACACCCTGCCGCTGGTTTCCAGTGACTTCAACCATAACCCGTTATCGTCGATCTTCGACGCCAACCACACCAAATCCAGCGGAAAGTTGCTTAAAGTGCTGGCCTGGTACGACAACGAATGGGGCTTCTCCAATCGCATGTTGGATAACTGCCTGGCGCTCTGCAACGCCGAATAACCCGCAATCTGTTAGAGGGGCTGTTGTGGCGAGGGGGTTTGCTCCCTCGCCACAATGATCTGCGACACACTCTGCTACTTGCCATTTTCGTTGATGATAAGCATTATCATTCGCCGAAAATCGGTCTGGTATCACTGTGAGTCAATCTCGCTTCAATCAAGTCTTCCTCAGCCAGCGGGTGATTCTGCTGCGCACCTTGCAGCGGATGGTGAATAACCACAGCACCGCCGAGGACCTGCTGCAGGAAACCTACCTGCGCGTCACTCGGGCTCTTAGCGAGAGACCGATCGATCACCTCGAACCGTTCGTCTTCCAGACTGCGCGCAACCTGGCGCTGGATCACCTGCGCTCACGTCGGGTCCAGGCCCGAACGCTGCAGGAAGGTGTCTCGATGAAGATCCTGCAAAGCGTCGCCTCCCCTCTCAGCACACCTGAAGATGCAACCCACGCCGAACAATTGCTGGAGCACCTGAGCGTCAGCCTCGGCCAGTTGAGCGCCCGCCAGCAGCAGATTTTCATCCTCAGTCGCCTGCACGGTTGCAGCTATCAGGAGATCGCCGACCAGCTCGAAGTGTCCTTGAGCACCGTGCAAAAGGAACTGAAATTGATCATGGCGATCTGTGTGGGTGTGGCTGAACGGCTCGATCGCCCTTAAGCTTTGTCAGGACAAGCCGACAGACTTGTCGCTCTACTATGTAAGACATTGAATAAAACGTGGCGAAGACCCGAGGAACACCGTGACGGACCCGAAAAAACTGCGTCCCCATGAGCTGGCTCATGAGGTGTTGCAAGATACGGCCATGGACCAAGCCCTCGACTGGCTGATTGCGTTGCAGTGCCCACAGCCTGGCCAGCAGGCCGAGTTCCAGACGTGGCTGGCCGCCGACCCGGCCCACATTGCGGCCTTCGCCAAAGCACAGGCGGCCTGGGGTGGTGCGCCGGTGCACAGCGCCGCCGTGGCCCTTAATTCGCCACGTAAGCCCAGCGCCTGGCGCCGCATAAAACCTCACTGGAAACCCTTGGCCACCGCCGCCGTATTGCTGTTGGGGCTGTTCAACTTCAGCAATCTGCCGGTGCGCCTGCAAGCGGACCACCTGACCGTGGTCGGCGAGCGCCAGCGCCTGCAACTCCATGACGGTTCCAAGGTGTTGCTCAATACCAACTCGGCCTTCTCCAGCACCATCAATGACCATCAGCGCATTGCCCGCCTGTATCAAGGCGAAGCGTTTTTCGAAGTAGTTGCCAGCCGTGGCGCGCCCCTGGAAATAGACGCCGGCCCGGTGCGCGCCAGCGTGAACGACACCGCGTTCGCCGTGCGTTACCTGAACGGCGAGGCCCAGATCCAGGTCCAGCGTGGGGATGTCGACCTGAGTAGCACGTCTGGCAACGCCCGGGTCCGCCTGAGCGCCGGTGAAAGCATCCGCATCGGCCCCAAGGGCTTCGGTCAACCGGCCAGGCTCGATGCCGATAAGGAACTGGCCTGGGTCCAGGGCCGGCTGATCTTCGAAAACTGCCCGATGAGCGAGGTTCTAGCGGAGCTGCGACGCTATTACCCCGGCTTGATCATCAACAACAATGACAAACTCGCCAGCGTCGCTGTCACCGGCAACTACCGCCTGGACCAGCCACTGGACGTAGTACGCTCCCTGGCCCATATCACTTCGGCCAAGCTCTCGGAATTCCCGGCGTTGGTCATTCTCAACTGAGGCCAATTATTTTTACTCGATAGTCATCCGTGGTACGTCTCGTCATAGTCAATGCAACTGATTCGCATTTGTGTCAGTTCGCAACTATAAGATTCGTCTCTTGCGGAGCGCTTTCGATGTCTTCTCGTTTCAACCGGTCCTCTTCTCCCGCCCGTCGCCACGGCCTGTCCTTGCTGACCGCTGCCATCCTGCTGGCAGGCAGCCAGGTTGCCCCGGTCATGGCCGCCACCAGCGACGAGCCTGCCAGGCACAGCAACGCCAACTACAGCTTCAGCATCGAGCAGCAATCCCTGGTGTCGGCGCTAAACGCCTTTACCTCCGTGACCGGCTGGCAAATCGGCCTGCCCGCCGAATTGGGCGCGGGGGTTTCCTCCCCAGGCGCACGCGGGGCGTTGACGCCGGAAAAAGCCCTGGACCGGCTGTTGGTGGGGACCAACCTGAGCTACCGAAAACTGGGCAATAACAACATCGTCCTGGAAAAGCGCGCGGCGGGTAGCGCAATCACCCTGCAACAAATGACCATCAGCGCCACCCGCCAGGAACAGGAAGTGAGCACCGTTCCCAGCACCGTCAGCGTGCACAATCGCCAGGAACTGGACCGCCAGAACGTCAATAACATCCGCGACCTGGTGCGTTACGAGCCAGGCGTTTCGGTCGGCGGCGCCGGTACCCGCTCCGGCAACGCTGGCTACAACATTCGCGGCATTGACGGCGACCGCATCCTGACCCAGGTCGACGGTGTTGAAGTCCCGGACAACTTCTTCAACGGCCCGTACGCCAAGACCCGCCGCAACTACGTCGACCCGGAAATCGTCAAACGCGTGGAAATCCTTCGCGGCCCGGCATCGGTGCTGTACGGCAGCAGCGCCATCGGCGGCGCGGTGAGCTATTTCACCCTCGACCCCGACGACATCATCAAGCCCGGCCAGGATTTCGGCGCTCGCCTGAAGACCGGCTACAGCTCCGCCGACGAAAGCTGGCTGACTTCCGGCACCATTGCCGGCCGCGTCCAGGACTTCGACGGTTTGCTGCATTTGAGCCAGCGCAACGGCCACGAAACCGAATCCTACGATGGCAACAACGCCACTGGCCTGGAGCGCACCGGTGCCAACCCGGAAGATGCCCGCACCACCAACGTGCTGGCCAAACTGGGCTGGAACTATGCCGAAGATTCCCGCCTGGGGCTGACCTACGAGAAGTACAAGGACGATCGAGACATCAATCAGAAAAGTGTGGTGGGCGGACCATTCAACACGGGGCGCCCAACCAACTACTACCGCGCCCGCTCAGGCAACGACACCATCACCCGTGAGCGTTTCGGCCTGGAAAACAGCTTTGCCCTCGACTCGCCGATTGCCGATCATGTGAAGACAAGCCTCAATTACCAGATCGCCAAGACGGATCAGACCACCGCAGAAATCTACCAGACGTCCCGTCGCGTGTTGCGCACTCGCGAGACGCTCTACGAAGAAAAACAGTGGGTGTTCGACGCTCAGTTGGACAAGGCGTTCAACATCGGCGAAACCAACCACCTGCTGACCTACGGCACTACACTCAAGCAGCAAAAAGTTACCGGCTCGCGGGCCGGCGAAGCTAGCTGCCTGGCGGTCGGCGGTGGCTGCACGGCCATCGGTGCACCGAGCCCGATACCCGCCGACAGCGTGGTCAAGGCCAGCGATTTCCCCGACCCAACCATCAACAGCTACAGCGTGTTCGCCCAGGACCAGGTCAGTTGGAACGACTGGACCTTCCTGCCTGGCGTGCGCTACGACTATGTACAACTCAAGCCCAAGCTGACCGAGGAGTTTCTCAACACCGTCGACCCACAAAGGATCGACGAGCACAGCGACAAGGCAAAAACCTGGCATCGCGTCTCGCCCAAGTTCGGCCTGACCTATGCCCTGACCGAGCAATACACCTGGTTCGGCCAGTACGCCGAAGGTTTTCGCACTCCGTCGGCCAAGGCCTTGTACGGACGTTTTGAAAACCTCGCTGAAAATTACATCGTCGAACCCAATTCGGGCCTCAAGCCGGAAACCAGCAAAAGCTATGAAACCGGGATTCGCGGCAACTTTGAGTCCGGGAATTTCGACGTGGCAGTGTTCTACAACAAGTACCGCGACTTCATCAACGAAGACGCCTCTGTTGCAGGCAGCACGATCGAAGCGTTCCAGGCCAACAACATCAAGCACGCCACCATCAAGGGCGTGGAAGTCAAAGGTCGCCTGAGCCTCGATGCGTTTGGCGCGCCGCAAGGCTTGTACACCAAGGGCTCGATTGCCTACGCCCACGGCCGCAACAACGACACCGGCGAGCCGCTCAACAGCGTCAACCCGCTCAAGGGCGTGTTTGGCCTGGGTTACGACCAGGACACCTACGGTGCGCTGGTCAGTTGGACCCTGGTGAAAAAGCAGGATCGCGTCGACAGCAAAACCTTCTTCTCCCCCGACGGCAACAAGGCCAACGGCCCGTTCAAGACTCCAGGCTTCGGCATCGTGGACCTGACTGGTTTCTACAAAGTCACCGATGAGGTGACCATCAACGGCGGCCTGTACAACCTGACCGACAAGAAATACTGGAACTGGGATGACGTGCGCAGCTACGACAGCGTCGGCGAAGCCGGCGTGACCTCCCCTGCCAGCCTGGACCGCCTGACTCAACCAGGCCGCCACTTTGCGATCAACTTGATCTGGGATATCTGATACGTGGCGCCTCACCCCTGCAGTTTTATCACTGCCAGGGTGAGGATTTTTTACTGTAACGCGTCTTCTTGTTCGTCTAGTTCATAACAGCCTGGCATTTTCTATTGCGCAGCAAGGCGCTTCCTCCCCTCAAGGACACCCCATGACCGCTTCCCCTACCACCGAACGCCCAAGCCTGCGCTCCCAACGCCTGAACCAGATCACCCACTCGCCGCATACCAAGCTCGACGCCCTGGTCAAGGCCCATGCGCCATTTGAAACCCAGGCCAACTTCGCCCGTTTCGTGGTCGCGCAGTATCTGTTCCAGTCGGAACTGGTGGCGCTGTATAACGACGCAGAGTTGATCAAAATCGTCCCGGACCTGGCCGAACGCTGCCGCGCCGACGCCGCCAAGCTGGACCTGGCCGACCTGGAAACCGAAGTCCCGGCCCCGGTGGCTGGCGCTGTAAAAAACCCGAGCAAGGCACAAGCCCTGGGTTGGCTGTTCGTCTCCGAAGGCTCCAAGCTGGGCGCGGCGTTCCTGATCAAGCGTGCCGTCGGCCTGGGCCTGAGCGAAACCTTTGGTGCCCGTCACTTGGGCGAACCGGCCGGTGGTCGTGCCGAAGGCTGGAAGAGCTTCACCCGCACCCTCGACGCACTGGAGTTCACCCCCGAAGAGGAAGCCGACGTGGAAAAAGGCGCGATTGACGCGTTTGTGCGCTTCACCGTGCTGCTGGAGCAGGCATACGCTACCACCGCAGAATTAGTCTGATTCCCTTGTAGGGGCAGCCGGTCGACGCTCGATTGCTCGCTCCTACATAACGAACCTTTCCTCCATACAAACCCCACCCAAATGACCGGCAAAACCCAATCCTCCTCAAAAATCGCCCGTGTGCTGTTCGGCCTGCTGGCCTACGTCAGCCTGGGGATAGGCCTGATCGCCATCGTCGTGCCAGGGCTGCCCACCACCGAATTCATCCTGCTGGCCGCCTGGGCCGCCACCAAAAGCTCGCCGCGCCTGAGCGCCTGGCTGGAAAACCACCGATTGTTCGGGCCGATTCTGTTCAACTGGCGCAACGGCAAGATCATCGCCCGCCGGGCCAAGGTCAGCGCCACCGTAAGCATGTTGCTGTGCGCAGGCTTGATGCTGGTGATGCTCGACCACGGCTGGCCGATCTACCTGGCGATTGCCGGGATGAGCCTGGGCAATCTGTGGATCTGGTCGCGGCCGGAACGCCTGCTGCAAACCTCCTAACAAATCATCTACCACTCATCGCCTCCCCCTCATGAATTATCCACCTGCGCCGATGTTCCGGGCATAGCGCCGAATGGACTTGGCACCTTGAGTCAGCCACAGACTCTGCTTGCATTCCAATAAGTCCATACGCGAGTAATCCTATGTTCGACACGCTCTCCATCCGCTTGAAAATCGTGCTGTTGTCTGGTCTCTGTCTGCTGGGAGTGATCGCACTGATCGTCGGTATGAACATTTACCAAACCAACCAGAACGATGAGTTGACCAGTGCGTCCAGTTCGCGAATGCTCACCGCCAGCGTGGAAAACCTGCTGCAGGCCAAGGCCGCCGAACAAGCGGCGCAAGTGCAAAAAACCTTTGGCGAAAACCTGCTGGTGGTCACCGCCCTCGCCGATCAGGTCAAGGACTTGCGCAACATGGCAGTCAAGCGCGCCCTGGAGCCTTCGATCCTGCGTGAAGAACTCAACCAGAGCCTGAAGACTGCCTTCGAACGCAACACCAAAGTGCTGGGTATCTGGCTGTCCTTCGAACCCAATGCTCTGGATGGCAAGGACAGTGAATTCATCAATGACGCCGTCCGTGCCTCCAACGAAGCCGGGCGTTTCTCCAGCTACTGGAGCCGCGCCGGCGGTGAAAGCGAAAACACGGTAATGGTCGAGGAAGACCTGACCAAGACCACCCTCAACCTCAGCGGTACGCCCTACAACATCTGGTACACCTGCCCACGGGATAACAAGCGCACTTGCCTGTTGGACCCGTATGAAGACACCGTGGCCGGCAAGTCAATGCTGATGACCACCATCTCCCTGCCCCTGTTGGTGGACGGCAAGGTAATCGGCGTGATCGGTATCGACATCGCCCTCAATGCCCTGCAATCCGCAGCCGACGCATCGCAACGCGAGTTGTTCGACGGTGCCGGGCACATGCAGATTGTTTCCGGCAACGGCCTGTTGGCCGGCTACAGCGGCCAGGCGGACAAGGTCGGCAAGAATATCGGCGATCTCCTCGGTACCGAGGGCAAGGACATCGTGCAATTGCTGGCCAATGACAACCGCAAGATCCTTGAACAAGGCGAATTGATCCGCTCGGTTTACCCGGTCAAACCGATTGCCAACGCCAAATCCTGGGGCGTGATCATCGATCTGCCCAAGCAGGTGCTGCTGGCCGACTCGGTAAAACTGCAAGCGGTACTCGACGAGGCCCAGGCCAGCGGCACCCTCAAAGCCTTGTTGGTAGGCGCCGCTGCTGGCCTGCTCGGCTTGTTGCTGATCTGGCTGACCGCTACCGGCGTAACGCGGCCGATCAACAGCGTCGCGGTCATGCTTAAGGAAATTGCCAGCGGCGACGGCGACCTCACCCAGCGCCTGGCTTATGCCAAGAAAGATGAACTGGGGGAATTGGTCAGCTGGTTCAACCGTTTCCTCGACAAGCTGCAACCGACCATCGCCCAGATCAAGCAGAGCATCACCGAAGCCCGCGGCACCGCCGACCAGTCTTCGGAAATTGCCCGCCAGACCAGCGAAGGCATGCAGGTGCAGTTCCGCGAAATCGACCAGGTGGCCACCGCTTCCAACGAGATGAGCGCCACCGCCCACGACGTTGCTAACAGCGCGTCCAGTGCCGCCAATGCCGCACGCGGTGCCGACCAGTCGGCGCGCGAAGGCATGCAGATCATCGAACGCAGCACCCGCGACATCACCACCCTGGCCGAGGAAGTCAGCAAGGCCGTGACCGAAGTCGAAGCCCTGGCGGTCAACAGTGAGCAGATCGGTTCAGTGCTGGAAGTGATCCGCAGCATCGCCGAACAAACCAACCTGCTGGCCTTGAACGCAGCGATTGAAGCGGCGCGAGCCGGGGAAAGCGGTCGTGGCTTTGCGGTGGTGGCCGATGAAGTACGCAACCTGGCCAAGCGCACCCAGGACTCAGTGGAGGAAATTCGCCTGGTGATCGAGCGTATCCAGAGTGGCACCCGTGGCGTGGTAGCAACCATGCATTCGAGCCAGAGCCAGGCGCAGAACAACGCCGGGCAGATCCATCAAGCGGTGCAGGCCCTGGGCAAGATCAGCGATGCCGTGACGGTGATCAGCGACATGAACCTGCAAATCGCCAGCGCCGCCGAGCAGCAGAGCGCCGTGGCCGAAGAGGTCAATCGCAACGTCTCGGCGATCCGCACCGTAACCGAAACCCTCACCGGCCAGGCCACGGAGTCGGCGGCCATCAGCAGCCAACTCAATGCCCTGGCCAATCAGCAAATGAAGCTGATGGACCAGTTTCGGGTTTAAGCCCCGGTCCAGGCGCTGACAAACTGCGCAAGGTCTTCTTTTGGCGCCGTGCGCGGCGGGTTTTGCGAGGTGCCCAGGTAGAGGAAGCCGATGACTTCCTCGCCTTCGCCCAATCCCAAACCTTTAGCCACGTGGGCCGAGTAGGACAGCTCACCGGTGCGCCACACCGCGCCAATCCCCTGGGCATAGGCCGCCAGCAGAATCCCATGGGCAGCACAGGCCGCAGCCAAACGTTGCTCGGACTTGGGCACATTGAAGTGCTCCTGCAAGCGAGCAATCACCACCACTACCAGCGGCGCACGCAGCGGGCCGGCCTGGGCCTTGTCGACAAAGGCCTGGGGCGCTTCGGGGTCTTGCAGGCGCGCGGCTTGAGCCAGCAGCGTGCCCATTTGCTCACGGGCCGGGCCTTCCACGGTCAGAAATCGCCAAGGCCGCAGTTGGCCGTGATCCGGCGCACGCATGGCCGCCGCGAACAGTACTTCGCGCTGCTCGGCGGTGGGGGCCGGTTCCAGCAGTCGCGGCACGGAAACACGGTTGAGCAAAGCGTCGAGAGCCTGCATTGGCCACCTCCAGAGAAAAATGTGCGGTCATTCTAGCGGGAATGAATCGGATACCACCAAACGATAATTGCTCTTATTCAATCCGCCCTGCCCTGTTAGACTTTGCGCCCTTGTTTTGACTGAACATCCAGGAAACCTGATGCCCCGTTCGCTTCTTCGCCTGTCTGCACTATTGATGGCCCTGGGCCTGAGTGCCTGCGATGACGCCCCGCCCCCAGCTTTTATAGAGTTCACTCAGGCCGAGCCGGGGGAAGCGCGGGCCGGTGGCAGCACCACGGTGAGGAAGTCCGATCAGAACGCGTTCTCCCTGCCGTCGGCCAACCTGTCGCCTACCCGGCGCCTGGACTTCAGTGTCGGTAACAGTTTCTTTCGCAGCCCCTGGGTGATTGCACCGTCCACCACCACAGCACGGGATGGCCTGGGGCCGCTGTTCAATACCAATGCCTGCCAGAACTGCCATATCAAGGATGGCCGTGGCCACCCGCCGCCGACCGATGCGGTCAATGCCGTGTCGATGCTGGTGCGCCTGTCGATCCCCAACTCGCCACCGTACGCCAAGGTCATCGAGCAACTGGGGATTGTTCCCGAACCTATCTACGGCGGGCAGCTGCAAGACATGGCCGTGCCCGGTGTCACACCAGAGGGCAAGGTGCGGGTCGACTACACACCGATAAATGTCAGTTTCAAGGACGGCACCGTGGTCGAACTGCGCAAGCCCATTCTGCAGATCACCCAACTGGGCTACGGACCGATGCACCCGGACACGCGGTTTTCCGCGAGGGTTGCACCGCCAATGATTGGCCTGGGGTTGCTGGAAGCCATCTCCGACGCCGACATCCTGCAAAACGCTGGGGAACAGGCGGATAAAAACGGCGTGATAGGCCGGCCAAACTGGGTCTGGGACGACGCCCTGCAAAAAACCGTCCTCGGCCGATTTGGCTGGAAAGCCGGACAACCCAACCTCAATCAACAAAATGTTCACGCGTTCTCTGGTGATATGGGCCTGACCACCCGCCTGAGACCGTTCGATGACTGCACCGAGGCGCAGACCGCCTGCAAACAGGCGCCCAACGGCAACGGCACGCAGGACGAGCCGGAAGTCAGTGATAACATCCTGCGCCTGGTCTTGTTCTACACCCGCAACCTGGCTGTGCCGGCCCGCCGTGACGTTGAGTCGGCGCAGGTGCTGGCCGGGAAAAACCTGTTTTATCAGGCCGGTTGCCAGTCGTGCCACACGCCCAAGTTCACCACGACGAGCAATGCCGCTGAACCTGAACTGGCCAATCAAGTGATTCGCCCCTACAGCGATTTGCTGCTGCACGACATGGGCGACGGCCTCGCCGACAACCGTACCGAATTTCGGGCCAGTGGCCGCGACTGGCGCACGCCGCCGTTGTGGGGCATCGGCCTGACGCAAACCGTCAGTGGTCATACCCAGTTCTTGCATGACGGCCGCGCCCGCAACCTGCTTGAAGCCGTGCTGTGGCACGGCGGTGAAGCACAGGCGGCGCAGCAGCATGTGCTGTCTTTTAACGCCGAACAGCGCGCCGCGTTGCTCACGTTCCTGAATTCTCTATAAGCTTTGCCCCACTTACAGAAGGGAGCTCGACATGTTCCGTCCCAAGTTGTTGTTCACCAGCCTTGCCGCCCTTGCCCTCGGCGCCTGTTCGCCCCAGGACCCGCAAGCGGTGACCTCGGCGGCCATCGCCAAGCAAGTGATCCTGCCGACTTACAGCCGCTGGGTCGATGCTGACCGGCAACTGGCCGTCAGCGCCCTGGCTTACTGTCAGGGTAAAGAGTCCCTGGAGACCGCTCGTGCCGACTTCCTCCACGCGCAAAAAGCCTGGGCCCAGTTGCAACCGCTGCTGATCGGTCCATTGGCCGAAGGCAATCGCGCGTGGCAGGTGCAGTTCTGGCCAGACAAGAAAAACCTGGTAGGCCGTCAGGTGGAACAACTGGTCACCGCCCAGCCGCAAATTGATGCTGGCGCCCTGGCCAAGTCCAGCGTGGTGGTGCAAGGCCTCTCGGCCTACGAATACATCCTCTACGACGCCAAGATCGATCTGGCCGATGACGCGCAGAAAGCCCGTTATTGCCCCTTGCTGACCGCCATCGGCGAACGGCAGAAACTCCTCGCCGAAGAGATCCTGTCGAGCTGGAACAGCACCGATGGGATGCTGGCGCAGATGACCAAGTTTCCTAACCAGCGCTACGCCGATTCCCACGAAGCCATCGCTGCCCTGTTGCAGGTGCAAGTGACCGCCCTGGACACCCTGAAGAAAAAACTCGGCACGCCCATGGGCCGCCAGACCAAGGGTATCCCACAGCCGTTCCAGGCCGATGCCTGGCGCAGCCAGTCGTCCCTGCAGAGCCTGGAGGCCAGCCTCGCAGCGGCCCAGACTGTGTGGGTTGGCGTCGACAACAAAGGCCTGCGCGGCCTGTTGCCGGCCGATCAGAAGCCTTTGGCCGACAAGATCGACGCCGCCTATGCCGCGTCCTTGAAACTGTTCGCCAGCAACCAGCGCTCGCTGAATGAATTGCTGGCCGATGACGCCGGGCGCCAGCAACTCAACAACATCTATGACAGCCTCAACGTCGTCCACCGCCTGCACGAAGGCGAACTGGCCAAGGCGCTGGGCATCCAACTGGGCTTTAACGCCAACGACGGTGACTGATGATGCTCAGGCGACAGGTTTTGGCCATCGGCAGCGTGCTGCTCAGTGCAATTACCCTGGGTGGCTGGACGCTGTTCAAGCAAAAGGGTAAAGGCCCGCTGCTGCTGTCGGCGCGCGATGACAATGATGGCAAGCACTACGCCGTCGGCTATCGCCTGGACGGTAAACAGGTGTTTGCCACCCAAGTGGGCCAGCGCTGCCACGACATCATCAATCACCCGACGCTGCCCATTGCGCTGTTTGTCGCCCGTCGCCCGGGTACCGAAAGCTACCTGATCGACTTGCGTGACGGCGCGCTCCTGCAAACCATCACCTCCAACGCCAATCGCCACTTCTATGGCCACGCGGTCATTCACAAGAGCGGCGACTGGCTGTACGCCACGGAAAACGACACCTCAGATCCCGGTCGCGGCCTGCTCGGCGTGTACAAGTTCGAAGGCGAGCGGTTGGTACACAGCGGCGAGATTTCCACCCATGGCATCGGCCCGCACCAGGTGTCGTGGATGCCCGACGGCGAAACCCTGGTGGTGGCCAACGGTGGTATTCGCACCGAGGCCGAAAGCCGGGTCGAAATGAACCTCAATGCCATGGAGCCGAGCCTGGTACTGATGCAGCGCGACGGCACCCTGCTGAGCAAGGAAACCCTGCCCCAGCAGATGAACAGCGTGCGGCATATGGGGATCGCCAGCGATGGCACCATCCTCGCCGGGCAGCAGTTCATGGGGCCGTCCCATGAGCGTTCCGAGCTGTTGGCAATCAAGCGGCCGGGGCAGCCTTTTGTGGCGTTCCCGGTGGCCGACGAGCAGTTGCAGGCCATGGGGCATTACACCGCCAGCGTCGCCGTGCACAGCGAGCTACGCCTGGTAGCGCTGACGGCTCCACGGGGCAACCGCTTTTTTATCTGGGACATGGACACCGCACAATTGCGCCTGGACGGGCCGTTGCCGGACTGTGCCGGCGTCGGTGCGGTGGCGGACGGGTTTGTTGTGACATCCGGCCAGGGCCGCTGCCGTTTCTACAATTGCCGGCAAGAACAGTTGCTGGCAAAGCCGCTGGAATTGCCGGCAGGGCTCTGGGACAACCATCTGCATTTGATCTGACATCAATACAGGGTCTGTAGGACGTTCTCCACCCCGTGATGGGAACGTTCCTGCCACCTATCTCTGTCAAAATTACCAGTTGGAATCCCCCAAAAAGTCGGTGTAATGTGCCGACTTGTCTGTCTTCGTCTGTCCCAGTTTTTCCAAGGAATCGGAATATGCTGCGCCGTCGCATGCTGATCATGTTGGGTGTCGTCCTGTTAATCGTCCTGCTGCTGGCGGGCTATAAAGCCTTCTCCATTTATCAGCAGGTCCAGGTCTTTTCCGCGCCAAAACCGCCCGTCAACGTGGCGGTGGCGACGGCTGTCGAACAACCATGGCAACAACGCCTGCCGGCAGTGGGCACGCTCAAGGCCTTGCAAGGGGTCAATCTGAGCCTGGAAATTGCTGGCACCGTCAAGGCCGTGCAGTTCGAGTCTGGGCAGAAGGTCAAGGCCGGCCAGCCTCTGGTGCAACTGGACAGTGCGGTGGAAAGCGCCCTCCTGGAAACCGCCCAGGCTGACCTGGGCCTGGCGCAACTGGACTTCGGCCGTGGCAGCCAACTGGTGGGCAGCCAGGCGATCTCCAAGGGCGAATTCGACCGGCTCTCGGCGCAACTGCAAAAAAACAAGGCCACGGTCAACCAGCTCAAGGCGTCACTGGCCAAGAAGCACATCGTCGCGCCGTTCAGCGCCACCATCGGCATTCGTCAGGTGGACGTTGGCGACTACCTGGCCAGCGGTACGGTGATCGCCACATTGCAGGACATCAGCAGCCTGTACGTCGACTTCTACATCCCCGAACAATCGGTACCCAAGGTCGCAGTCGGTCAAAGCGTCCAGGTGGAAGTTTCGGCCTGGCCAATCCCGATAGCAAATTGCTGCCGGGCATGTTCACCAGCCTGCAGGTACTGCTGCAGGACCCCGCGCCGCAGATCGTGGTGCCGGAGAGTGCGATTACCTACACCCTTTACGGCAACTCGGTGTACGTCGTAGCCCAGAAAAAGGCCGAAGACGGCACGCTGGAGAAGGATGCCAATGGCCAGCCAGTGCTGATCGCCGAGCGGCGGTTTGTCGAGACCGGTGAGCGTCGCGGTGGCCTGGCCCTGGTGGCCAAGGGGCTCAAGGATGGCGAGCAAGTGGTCAGCGCCGGCCAGATCAAACTGGACGCCGGCACCCACATAGCCATCAGCCCGGACAAAAACCTGCCGGCCGATCCTGGCCAGTCTCCACGCGCCGACGGTGCAAGGAACTGAGCCATGAAGTTCACCGACACGTTCATCCGTCGCCCCGTGTTGGCCATGGTGGTCAGCCTGCTGATTGTACTGCTGGGTTTCCAGGCCTACAGCAAGCTGCCGCTGCGCCAGTACCCGTCCATGGAAAACGCCCTGATCACCGTGACCACGGCGTATCCCGGCGCCAATGCCGAAACCATCCAGGGCTATATCACGCAACCGTTGCAGCAAAGCCTGGCGAGCGCCGAAGGCATTGACTACATGACGTCGGTCAGTCGCCAGAACTTCTCGGTGATCTCCATTTATGCCCGCATCGGCTCCAACAGCGACCGGCTGTTCACCGAGTTGCTGGCCAAGGCCAATGAGGTCAAGAATAAACTACCCCAGGACGCCGAAGACCCGGTGCTGAGCAAGGAAGCCGCCGACGCTTCGGCGCTGATGTACATCAGCTTCTCCAGCCAGGAACTGAGCAACCCGCAGATTACCGATTACCTGTCGCGGGTGATCCAGCCCAAACTCGCCACCCTGCCCGGCATGGCCGAAGCCGAGATCCTCGGCAACCAGGTGTTCGCCATGCGCCTGTGGCTAGACCCAGTCAAGCTCGCAGGCTTCGGCTTGAGCGCCAGCGACGTCACCGATGCGGTGCGCCGCTACAACTTCCTCTCCGCTGCCGGCGAGGTGAAGGGCGAGTATGTGGTCACCAGCATCAACGCCAACACCGACCTCAAGTCCGCCGAAGCCTTCGCCGCCATCACCCTGAAAACCGACGGTGACAGCCGCGTGCTGCTCAGCGACGTGGCGCGGGTGGAGATGGGCGCGGAGAACTACAACGCCATCAGTTCCTTTGGCGGCACCCCGTCGGTGTACATCGGCATCAAGGCCACCCCCAGTGCCAACCCGCTGGACGTGATCAAGGAAGTGCGCAAGATCATGCCGGAGCTGGAGTCTCAGCTACCGCCCAACCTCAAGGCGGAAATCGCCTACGACGCCACGCTGTTTATTCAGGCGTCGATCAATGAGGTGGTGAAAACCCTGTTCGAAGCAGTGCTTATCGTAATCGTCGTGGTTTTCCTGTTCCTCGGCGCGCTGCGTTCGGTGGTGATTCCGGTGATCACCATTCCGTTGTCGATGATTGGCGTACTGTTTTTCATGCAACTGATGGGCTACTCGATCAACCTGCTGACGCTGCTGGCAATGGTATTGGCCATCGGCCTGGTGGTGGACGATGCGATCGTGGTGGTGGAGAACATCCATCGGCATATAGAAGAAGGCAAGACACCGCTGGATGCTGCACTAGAGGGCGCCCGGGAAATTGCCCTGCCGGTGGTGTCGATGACCATCACTCTGGCGGCGGTCTATGCGCCGATTGGCTTTCTGGAGGGGCTGACCGGAGCGCTGTTCAAGGAGTTCGCCCTGACCCTGGCCGGTGCGGTGGTGATTTCCGGCATTGTTGCACTGACCCTGTCGCCGATGATGTGCGCGCTGCTGTTGCGCCATGATGAAAACCCCACGGGACTGGCCCATCGCTTGGACCGCACCTTCGAAAGCCTCAAACGGCGCTACCAGAGTGCCCTGCACGGCACCTTGAACACCCGGCCAGTGGTGGTAGTGTTCGCGCTGATCGTGCTCTGCCTGATTCCGGTGTTCCTCAAGTTCACCCAGTCGCAACTGGCCCCCGACGAGGACCAGGGCATCATTTTCATGATAGCCAGCGCCCCGCAGCCGACCAACCTCGATTACCTCAACACTTACACCGATGAGTTCATCAAGATCTTCAAGGAATTCCCGGAGTACTACTCCTCGTTCCAGATCAACGGCTTCAACGGCGTGCAATCAGGCATCGGCGGCTTCCTGCTCAAACCGTGGAACGAGCGCAGCCGCACCCAAATGCAAATCCTGCCCGAAGTGCAGAAACGCCTGGCAGACATTCCCGGCCTACAAGTATTCGGCTTCAACCTGCCCTCCCTCCCCGGCACCGGCGAAGGCTTGCCCTTCGGTTTCATCATCAACACGCCCAACGACTATGAATCCCTGCTGCAAGTGGCCGACAGGGTGAAAAAACGCGCCATGGAGTCGGGCAAGTTTGCCTTTGTCGACATCGACCTGGCCTTCGACAAACCGGAAGTGGTGGTGGATATCGACCGCGCCAAGGCGGCGCAAATGGGTGTATCGATGCAGGACCTGGGCGGCACCCTGGCGACATTGCTGGCAGAGGCGGAAATCAACCGTTTCACCATCGACGGCCGTAGTTACAAGGTGATTGCTCAGGTAGAGCGGGCTTATCGGGACAACCCGCAGTGGCTGAGCAACTACTACGTAAAAAACACCCAAGGCGAACTGTTGCCACTGTCGACCCTGATTACCATCACGGACCGGGCGCGACCGCGCCAACTGAACCAGTTCCAGCAGCTCAACTCGGCACTGATCTCCGGTTTCCCCATTGTCAGCATGGGTGAGGCCATTGAGACCGTACGCCAGATTGCCATTGAAGAAACCCCGCCCGGATACGCCTTCGACTACAGCGGTGCCTCACGCCAGTTCATCCAGGAAGGCAGCGCCCTTTGGGTCACCTTCGCCCTAGCGCTGGCGATCATCTTCCTGGTGCTGGCGGCGCAGTTCGAGAGCTTCCGCGATCCTCTGGTGATTCTGGTGACGGTGCCGCTGTCGATTTGTGGGGCATTGATTCCGCTGTTCCTTGGCTGGTCGAGCATGAATATCTATACCCAGGTGGGGTTGGTGACCTTGATCGGGTTGATCAGCAAGCACGGGATTTTGATCGTCGAATTCGCCAACCAGTTACGCAAGGACAAGGGGCTTACAGCACGGGAAGCGGTGGAAGAAGCCGCGGCGATTCGCTTGCGGCCGGTATTGATGACTACGGCGGCGATGGTGTTTGGCATGGTGCCGCTGATCTTCGCCACCGGGGCGGGGGCGGTAAGCCGGTATGACATCGGGATGGTAATTGCGACGGGGATGTCGATTGGGACGTTGTTTACGTTGTTTGTGTTGCCGTGTGTTTATACGTTGCTGGCTAAGGCGGATGAGGTCTGAGACGCCGCCCTTTTTGGGGGCCAATCCGCTTTCTGTAGGCTTGCCTGCGATGGGTTTACAGGCACCACGTTCATCCAGAAAACCCGCGTCATCGTTAACGGCCATCGCAGGCAAGCCAGCACCTACAGGGATCCGCGTTTGCTTTTCACCACTCAGGTCGGCTACCAGGCCGCCGTGCTTTTGCTTTTGATCTTGATCTAAGGCGCCCCGTTAACCACGATGGCTGAACGCAGGCATTGATCCGTGGGTAAACCGGCAGGACGCCAGTTTAGCCGCGCTAGGCCAAGGATGGCCCATCGCGGCGGCCCACGGAGCAATGCCGGAGTGAAGGCATGCCGAGCCACAGCGAGGCACCAAGTGGTGGGGCAAGAGCCTTTGGTTACTTTGGGCTTTTCAAAGTGACACGCCGTAAGGGCGTAACCCTAAGCCGCCGTCACCCAAAAAATGGATATATACCCCAAACCCCAACCGCAACCCGAAAAAAAAGGCCTCGCAAAACGAGACCTTTCATATGGGTTTCAATGAATTCAACGCTATGGCCTCATCCCTTGTGAAAGCCCGAACATAAACAGCAACAACTGATGATCAGGCTGAACCACGGCATTCACCTTGGCGATCCGCGGCAACGGGCACTGCCCGCCACCCTGCACCGCACTGAGGATCTCTGTACGCGGCATCTCCCAGGAAGCCAGGGCCAGGGATGCAATCCCCAACGCCCCCAACAGAAATAAACCTCGTGCTATTTCTAGCTTCATTACGTTAAACCTTTGATAGCGCTGCCAAACGCCGTCTCGTAAAAGTAGCTGAGTTTTTGCCAGTCGGAAGCGTTCCACGACGAATGGCGACGTAATTGCAGCATGTCATGGGAGGCCGCCTGCCGAGCGGTCATACGCTGGCGGCATTTCTCGAAATCCAGCAACGCCACTTCGACATTGGCCGCGTCGCCCTCACCCGTGACCTTGACAAAAATGTGCTTGATGTAGAGGCACCCATGCTGCCAGCGGCCTTTGTGCATACGTACCAAGGTGCCAGCGAGCTCCTGAAGCAGGCGCTCATGCACCAACTCGCCGTACTGTTCGCGGCCACCAGCGGCGTACCAGTTTTCGATTTCGTCGAAACCCTCCAGGGCTGCCGTCACCAACAAGGCCTTCCATTGATGCTTTGGATCACGGCGTGCTTCGCAGAACACCAGCTCCGGCACCCGCACATCCAGCAAACGCAGACCCTTGAGGGCATCACGCTCGCGTAACACGGTAGGGCGTCCAAAAGGATGCAGCCAGCTGCGGTAGATATGACCGGTCTGGCGCTTGCTATACAGCAAACGGCCATTGGTCCCAACCACGCGTTGCACGCCACTTTCACCGCCACGGCGACGATTGGGTTCCTCGACCCATTCACCCTTCTGGCGCCAGAAATAATCAAATCGCTCCTCGGGAGCTACTTCACTACCTGCTACACACTCAACTGCCATCCTGTTACCTCTTACGCAATACATACACTCGCCACATGGCGTAGAGCGGAATGAAGTCCAAATGTTCCTGAACCCGGAAACCGGCTTGTTCGAACTCAGCCTCAACAGTAGCAGCCGGTAACACAAACCGATTTTGGTAACCTTCCTGCTCACCCTTATTGCGACGCCGTACCTCGGAACGCTTGCGCTTCCAGGCCTTGAAGTTGCCATCCACCCACAGCGAAATAATCACGCTGTCACGGGTAACACGCTGAAACTCCCGCAATATCGCCATCCGGTGCTCGGGATCACCAATGTGGTGCATCAGGCGCATGCAAAAAATGCTGTCGACGGCGTTGTCTGGCAAATCAATATCAAAGGCAGATGTCTGCAAGGGCCGTACCCGTTTCACCACCTCGGCCGGTTGGGCCACTGCGGCAATCTTCAACATCGCTTCAGAATTGTCGGCACCGATAATCACGCGATTGGGTTTTTCCGCCAACAATGGCCAGAAACGCCCGGCGCCACACGGCAGGTCCAGCACCAGGCCAGGCTCGCCCGCCATGGCCAGCGCACCGCGTGCCAATTGCTCATCGCGTTTGTGGGACAGTCGACGAGCCAGATTGTCCTGATGCTTGAGCAAATAATTCTGCGCATGCTGCTCATCGTACTTTTCGGAAAATTCAAGCTTGATTGGGGTAACCATCAACGGGTCTCCTGTACTGATGCCTACGACCTTAAGCGGCGGCGTGTCATCCTCAGGTCAACCCTTTGTGAAAAAAACGTTCCGTCTAACGGTAAAACATTACAAAGTTTTACAGGTAAAAGCCATGGCATGGGGCCATCTTCGCCGAACAGGCTGAAATCTGCCCCTGAGAATAGGGGCAGGAAAGGGATCAGGATTTGACCGAACTCAACTCAACGTGGAACCGGCAGCCATTGGGTTCCATGGTGCTGAGGCTGACGGTCCAACCCTGGTTTTCGCAGATCCGCTGAACCAGCGACAAGCCCAGCCCGAGGCCTTCGCCGCGCTTCTCGTTACCGCGCACAAAGGGCTCAAACATCGCTTCGCGCTTGTCTTCAGGAATACCCACGCCAGTGTCTTCCACTACGAACCCTGTGGGTTCCAGGGTCAGGCGGATAAAACCCTGTTCGGTGTAATGCAGGGCATTGCGCAGTAGGTTGCCCATGACCGCATGCAGGAACGTGGCGTTGTAGCGAGTACTTAGGGGATTGCCCGGCAGGTAGAACAATTCAATGCCTTTGCCCTCGATGGGATCGCGCCAGATTCCCAACAGATCCTCGGCCACCTGCGTGAGGCCGACTTGGGGCGACATGCTGGCGTCTTCCCGTTGGGCACGGGCCAGCATCAGGAACGTCTGCACCAGTTCGCTCATATCTTCACAGGCACGGGCAATACGCTCGACCTGATTGCGAGCGCGGGAATCAATGGCCGGGTTCTCCAATAGCAACTCACAGGAACTGGCCAGCACCATCAATGGCGTGCGCAATTCGTGGCTGACATCGCTGGTAAACATCCGCTCCCGGGTGAGCGCCTGCCGCAGGCGGCCGAGGGTGGCGTCAAACGCCACTGCCAACTCCCCCACTTCATCAGCGGCATAATCCGGGGCCAATGGCGGCGCCAAGCCAAGCAATTGGTCACGATGACGAACCTGGCGAGCCAGGCGCACCACCGGTGCCATCACCTTGCGTGCCAGGACCCAGCCAAGAAACACGGCCAGCGCCAGGCTGAGAACAAAGCCTACCAGCACCACGGCAAACAGCACGCGCTCACGCTCTTCGAAGTCGCTCTGGTCTTGCAGCAGGACATAACGGCGGCCGTCAACGATCTCGACCATGGCGTGATACGACAGCTGTTCGCGAAACACCTCATGAAAACCCGAGTCCAGGTGACGCAAATCCTTGGGCAGTTCAAAATCCCCGTGCCCACCGCTGAAATAGAACAACTGGTCCGGCTCGGGCCGATGCCGCCAATCTTCAAGGCTGTCCATCAGCAGCAGCCGTTGCAGATCGCCACCCAACCCCGCTGAAATCAGCTTTTCTTCCACCAGGTGCACGGTGGCGATGATGCCCATGGCGAAGGCCCCTGCCACCAGCGCGCTCATCAGCGCAAAGGCAATGATGATCCGCTGAGAAAGGCTTTGCTTAAACTCCATCTCGGCCCTCAACCAGGCGATAACCCACACCGTGCACCGTTTGCAGCAGCGGTTTGGCGAACGGTTTGTCGATAACCTGACGCAATTGGTGAACATGGCTGCGCAAGCTGTCGCTGTCTGGGCAATCGTCGCCCCACAAGGCTTCTTCGAGAATTTCTCGACGCAACACATGAGGGCTTTTCTGCATCAACACCGCCAGTAACTTCAGGCCCACCGGGTTGAGCTTGAGCAGTCGCCCTTCGCGGGTTACCTCCAGTGTGTCGAGGTCGTAGGCCAGGTCGCCCACTTGCAGGGCGCGACGACCGCCACCTTGGGCTCGGCGTAGCACCGCCTCGATACGTGCCGCCAGCTCCGACAGGGCGAACGGTTTGAGCAGGTAGTCATCGGCACCAGACTTGAAGCCTTGAAGCCGGTCATCCAACTGGTCGCGGGCCGTCAACATGATCACCGGCGTGTCGCGACGGGCGTCTTCGCGCAGGCGTTTGCACAGGGTGTAGCCATCAATGCCTGGCAGCATGATGTCGAGGACGATCAAGTCGTAATGCTCGGTAGCGGCCAGGTGCAGGCCCGACAAACCGTCCTGCGCACAGTCTACGGTGTAGCCCTTTAGCCCCAGGTAATCGGCCAGGTTGGCCAGAATATCGCGGTTGTCTTCAACCAATAAAATTCGCATGGGCAGTGTCTCCGTACGCGGTAACGGCCGTGTTGGCTCGCGCAGCTTAAGGCCAAGTATGGCCCACGGCTAGACCTGAACGAGCAACTGATTAAGGGTTTCAACCAATTGAATGGATTAACGAGTTTTTCACTATAGGTTCACAAACCGACCACAGTATCAGGCGGAAGATCGCGGCCCATCGATATAAGGAACATGGACATGGGCTTTCCAAAGACAGCGCCAATGCGCTATTTGTTATTGGTGACCGGCGCCTGGCTGGTCATTTTTCTACTGACGCGCGGCGTGCTTCTCATCAGCCACCCGGATGAAGTCGGCGGCAACCTGCTGCCGGTGTTTGGCGTGGGCCTGCTTTACGACCTGGGCTTTCTGGCCTACGCCGCCCTGCCTCTGGGGCTGTATCTGCTGCTGTGCCCACCGGCGTTATGGCGCCGCCGCGGCCATCGCTGGTTTCTGCAAGGCGTGCTGACGGTCAGTTTGTTCGCCATGCTGTTCACGTCGGTGGCGGAATGGCTGTTCTGGGACGAGTTCGGTGTTCGCTTCAACTTTATCGCCGTCGACTACCTGGTGTACTCCAATGAGGTACTGAACAACCTGCTGGAGTCGTACCCGATCGGCAAACTGCTGAGCCTTCTGGCGATGCTGGCAATTGTGTTGAGCCTGGCGTTACGAAAACCGTTCAATACAGCACTCGACTCTCCCCTTCCTGCGATGCGTGGCCGCTTGCTCAATGCGCTGGGTTTACTGGTTATCGCCGGCCTGAGCCTGCAACTGATCAGCCAAGACAACCCGCGTGCACAGGGTGGCAACGCTTACAATAACGAACTGGCAAGCAACGGCCCGTATCAGTTTTTCGCCGCGTTCCGTAACAACGAGCTCGATTACACGCAGTTCTATAAGAGCCTGCCGTCCGATGTCGTCGCCAAGCAATTGCGCGCAGAACTCAGCGAACCCAATGCACGCTTTATCGGCAGCGATCCACTGGATATCCGCCGCGCCATCGACAACCCTGGCACATTGCGCAAACCCAATATCGTACTGGTGACCATCGAAAGCTTCAGTGCCAAATACATGGGCAGCAACGGCGACGGGCGCAACCTGACGCCTAACCTGGACACCCTGCGCCAGCAAAGCCTGTATTTCAACAATTTCTACGCCACCGGCACACGTACCGATCGCGGCCTCGAGGCCATTACCTTGGCCATTCCACCTACGCCAGGGCGCTCGATCGTCAAGCGCATCGGCCGGGAGAGCGGCTTTGCCAGCCTTGGCCAGCAACTCAACGCCATTGGTTACGACAGCGTGTTTGTTTACGGCGGGCGCGGCTACTTCGACAACATGAACGCGTTTTTCAGCGGTAATGGTTATCGGGTGGTAGACCAGAGCAGCGTCGACGAAGCGCAAATCTCCTTCAAGAATGCCTGGGGCATGGCCGACGAAGACCTCTATAAACAGACGTTGAAACTGGCAGACGCCAATTACGCCAAGCAGCAACCATTTCTGCTGCAACTGATGACCACTTCCAACCACCGTCCTTATACCTACCCGGACGGGCGCATCGACATCAAATCGGGCAACGGTCGCGACGGAGCAGTGAAGTACACCGACTACGCCATCGGCCAGTTCCTGGAGGCCGCACGCCAGAAACCGTGGTTCGACAACACGATCTTTATCTTTGTCGCTGACCACACCGCCGGCAGCGCGGGCAAGGAAGACTTGCCTATCAGCAACTACCAGATACCGCTGTTCATCTATGCACCGAAACTGATCGAGGCCCGTGAAAGTGCGCAACTGGCCAGCCAGATCGACATCGCACCGACATTGCTGGGCCTGCTTAACCTGAGTTACGAGTCGACATTCTTTGGCCGCAACCTGCTGCAAAACAACCCGCTGCCGCCCCGCGTGGTGGTGGGCAACTATCAGCACCTGGGCTTGTTTGACGGCAAGGACCTGGCGATTCTCAGCCCCCGCCAAGGCCTGCGTCGCCATGACCAGGCCCTGGGTGAGAGCCAAGAATCACGCGTGGGCAGCGATGACCCGCTGATTCAGCGGGCCATCACCTACTACCAGGCCGCCAGTTATGACTTCAAACATCAATTACTAAGCTGGAAGGGCCCCAAGGACGCGGACCCCCAGTTAAGCACACGCTAACCAAAATGCTCCGGGCAGGTCAGCCCGGAGCTTTCAATACCAGGGTTTGCTATGTCTTCAACCGTTTTGCGCCCAGCTTCCAAGCCTCTCAATTTTTGGCTGTACCTGGGAGTGCCCGCCGCTGCGGCGGTGATTTTGCTGCTGCTGGAACTGACGTCACTGGACATGAGCCTGGCCAAACTGTTTTACAGCGCAGCAGACGGCGGTTTTATTGGCCGGTACAGTTTTTTCCTTGAAGACATCCTCCACGACCGCGCCAAACAACTGGTCATCCTGTTCTCGGTGCTGGCCATTCTGGGCTTTGTTGGCGCGCTCATTCTTGAGCGACTAAAACCCTACCGACGCGAACTAGGCTGCCTGGTACTGTCTCTGGGCCTGTCCACCTCATTCGTTTCCCCGCTGAAAGTGGTCACCGCAGTGCAGTGCCCCTGGAGCCTCCAGGAGTTTGGCGGCAAGGAAACCTACAGCGCACTGCTGAGCGCCCGACCGCAAACCGACAAGCCCGGGCGCTGCTGGCCTGGAGGTCACGCGGCCACGGGGTTTACCTTGTTTGCCCTGTTCTTTGTGTTACGCGATCGCCGACCACGCCTGGCACGCAAGGCGCTTATCCTGGCATTCGGGTTGGGGGCAGTGCTCTCCATCAGTCGAATGATGCAAGGGGCGCACTTCTTTTCCCATAACGTCTGGACAGCGATCTTTTGCTGGCTGATCTGCTTGGGGACGTATTACTTCTTGCTGTATCAGCGT
This sequence comes from Pseudomonas sp. HY7a-MNA-CIBAN-0227, assembly GCF_040310325.1. Classification (NCBI taxonomy): domain Bacteria; kingdom Pseudomonadati; phylum Pseudomonadota; class Gammaproteobacteria; order Pseudomonadales; family Pseudomonadaceae; genus Pseudomonas; species Pseudomonas sp. HY7a-MNA-CIBAN-0227. Next base: position 214,501 of record NZ_JBEOPT010000010.1, read on the forward strand.
GGAGAAAAGGCCGAGCAAGTGATTCAGGGAAAGGTCGTGAGAACGACTTGAGGCCAACAGATCGTCGATATGTCGTCCTGCTGACGTCCACATAACGGGCCATTAAACCCTCAGCCATAAAAAAGCCCCGCCTGCATCACTGCAGGCGGGGCTTTTCAGTATCGGGGTAAGGCTGGCTTACATCATGCCGCCCATGCCACCCATACCGCCCATGTCTGGCATACCGCCGCCAGCTGGTTGGTCATTCGGAGCTTCAGCAATCATGGCTTCGGTGGTCAGCATCAAGCCGCCAATGGACGCCGCAGCCTGCAGAGCAGAGCGAGTCACTTTGGTAGGGTCAAGGATGCCCATCTCGATCATGTCGCCGTATTCACCGGTCGCAGCGTTGTAACCGAAGTTACCCGAACCCTGCTTGACCTTGTCCACTACTACGCTTGGCTCGTCACCGGAGTTGGCAACGATCTGACGCAGTGGAGATTCGATTGCGCGACGCAGTACAGCAATACCTACGTCCTGATCAGCGTTCTCGCCTTTCAGATCGCTGATAGCTTGCAGAGCGCGAATCAGCGCTACGCCACCGCCAGGTACCACGCCTTCTTCAACGGCTGCACGGGTAGCGTGCAGGGCGTCTTCAACGCGGGCTTTCTTCTCTTTCATTTCGACTTCGGAACCAGCGCCAACCTTGATCACTGCAACGCCGCCGGACAGTTTGGCCAGACGTTCTTGCAGTTTTTCACGGTCGTAGTCGGAAGTGGTATCAGCCACTTGCGAACGGATCTGGGTCACACGGGCCTGGATGTCAGCTTCAACACCAGCGCCGTCGATGATGGTGGTGTTTTCCTTGGACAGGATCACACGCTTGGCATTACCCAGGTGTTCCAGGGTAGTGCTTTCCAGGCTCAGGCCGATCTCTTCGGAGATAACGGTACCGCCAGTCAGGACAGCGATGTCCTGCAGCATGGCCTTGCGACGGTCGCCAAAGCCTGGGGCTTTGACGGCAGCAACTTTAACGATGCCGCGCATGTTGTTCACAACCAGAGTCGCCAGGGCTTCGCCTTCAACGTCTTCGGCCACGATCAGCAGTGGACGGCCGGCTTTGGCAACGGCTTCCAGCACTGGCAGCATTTCGCGGATGTTCGAGATCTTTTTGTCGACCAGCAGGATCAGCGGACCGTCGAGCTCGGCAACCATGGTGTCCGGCTTGTTGATGAAGTACGGGGACAGGTAGCCACGGTCGAACTGCATGCCTTCAACAACCGACAGTTCGTTTTCCAGGCCCGAGCCTTCTTCAACGGTGATCACGCCTTCTTTACCGACTTTTTCCATGGCTTCGGCAATGATGTCGCCGATGGAGCTGTCGGAGTTGGCCGAGATGGTGCCGACCTGAGCGATAGCCTTGGTGTCAGCGCATGGCTTGGACAGGGACTTCAGCTCTTTGACAATGGCGATGGTCGCCTTGTCGATGCCGCGCTTGAGGTCCATCGGGTTCATGCCGGCAGCGACGGCTTTCAGGCCTTCGTTGACGATCGATTGAGCCAGGACAGTAGCGGTGGTGGTGCCGTCGCCTGCGTCATCGTTGGCACGGGAGGCAACGTCTTTGACCAGTTGAGCTCCCATGTTTTCGAAGCGATCTTTCAGCTCGATTTCCTTGGCAACGGAAACGCCGTCCTTGGTGATGGTCGGAGCGCCGAAGCTCTTCTCGATGATCACGTTACGGCCTTTAGGGCCCAGGGTCGCTTTTACTGCGTCAGCCAGGACGTTGACACCGGCGAGCATTTTCTTACGGGCGGAATCGCCGAATTTAACTTCTTTAGCAGCCATGATCGATATTCCTTAAATACTTTGTAGTAACGGGAAAATGAGCGGGGAATCAGTCTTCCAGAACAGCGAGAATCTCGTTCTCAGCCATTACCAGCAGGTCTTCGCCGTCGATTTTCACAGTGTTGCTGCCGGAGTAAGGGCCGAATACAACCTTGTCACCCACTTTCACGGCCAGCGCACGTACTTCACCGTTTTCCAGCTGCTTGCCTGGACCAGCAGCGAGAATCACACCGTGGTTGGCTTTTTCAGCAGCCGAACCTGGCAGAACGATGCCGCCAGCGGTTTTCTTTTCTTCTTCACTGCGACGGATGACGACGCGGTCATGCAGAGGACGAAGCTTGCTCATTGTCGATCTCTCCTAATTGTGTTTTTCATCGGCCGGTGTCAATACCGGCAGGTTAAATTCCGGCGGTGCCGGTCGCGGCTCGCTGGGCGAATCGCGGAAGTCTGTCTGGTGTCGCCACCAGAAACCTTGCGGTGACCGTTACATAAGGGCGCATAAGCTTATTACAAGGCTTGGCGACGAAAATTTTCGTGATTGCCATGCACTTAAAAACAACACGGCCCCCGAAGGCGCCGTGCCAATCACGCAGTTACTTGGAGTCGCGGTGTTCGAACTCGCCTTCGATCACATCACCCTCGCGCCCCAGCGGCTGGCGCGGCACCGGGCCGCCACGGGATTGCAGGTCATCAGCAAAGGCGCGCTGGCGGATTGCAGCTTCTTCGGCACGCTGGCGCATCTTGCCTGCCAGCAGTCGACGGGTGATCGGCAACAGCATGATCAGGCCAACCACGTCGCTGACAAAACCTGGCAGGATCAGCAGGCCGCCACCCAAGGCCATCATCAGGCCTTCGAGCATGGTCTGGGCTGGCAGTTCGCCGCGATTCAAGCTTTCACGGGCACGCAGTGCGGTGGCCAGCCCGGCGATGCGCAGCACAAGTACGCCAAGCATCGAGCCGAGAATAATCAGCAGCAGGGCCGGGAAAAACCCGATAGCCCCGCTGACCTTGACGAAGACGAACAGCTCCAACACCGGGAACAGCAGAAAGAGCAATAAAAAAGGGCGCATCAAATGGTTCCTCAACGCAAGAATGCCTTGCTACTCCACCTTAGATGACGTCGTCGTTTCGTGAATTCAAGCGTCGGCGGCCGTTTTTTTCGGCCATTCTTCGGCGTGAGCCAGGAAAACCAAGGCCTCGCGCACTTGTATCGGCGTGTTGCACATCTCGGCAAACGGTAGCCAGTAGACGCCCTGACCAATGCGCAAGTGCATGCCCTCGCTGTCGATACCGGCCAGTTGCGCAGGCTCCGATGTCGGCAAACCGGCCAGCTCGACATAGTGGGCAATGGCTTTGGTGTGATCGCTGTTCATGTGTTCAATCATGCTCAGCTCGGCTTTGCCGGCAAACGGGTTGGCTAGGGTCAGTTGATCCACCCAGTGGATCGCGCCGAAACCGCCGATATAACGGTGACGCACCGGTTTGAGTACCCAAAAATCAAAATCATGGGCCTTGTGGTAGTTAGCCGAGTCGGGGAAATAGCGGTAATAACGCTCGGCCGCCGCCGCAATGGATGCTTCATCCTCAAGTTTCTCGGCCTCGGCCAGGTACGTCAGGCGGCCAACAGCCTGGACATCCTCGGCCTCGCGCTCACCCACGAGCAGCGAACACTTGGGATCTTTTTGCAGGTTATGGGTGTGCTGGGCGATCCGGCTGATCAAGATCAGCGGCCGGCCCTCTTCGTCCAGGCAATAAGGCACCACCGAACCAAAAGGGAAGCCCGGCATGGCTTTGGATAGGGTGGCGAGTGCTCCTCGGTATTCCTTGAGCAGTAGTTCTCGGGCATTCTTGGCAACGTGCGCGCTCAACTTATGACTCCCTCGGTAAATTTCGTCAAAACCAGACTTGGGCAACCGCTTAATTCTGCTCACAGGACTTGCGAATGCATCTCAACGACAAAGTAATCATTATCACCGGCGGTTGCCAGGGTTTGGGCCGTTCCATGGCCGAGTATTTTGCGAGCAAAGGTGCCCACCTGGCGCTGGTGGACCTTAACCCGGAAAAACTCGATGCGGCGGTCACTGCCTGCGAGGCTCATGGCGTCAAGGCGCGTGCCTATCTGTGCAACGTGGCCGATGAAGAGCAGGTCACCCACACGGTGGCAAAAATCGCTGACGATTTTGGCGCGATCCACGGTTTGATCAACAACGCAGGGATCCTGCGCGATGGGCTGCTGCTAAAGGTCAAGGACCGCGAGATGATCAAGATGAGCCTGGCCCAGTGGCAGGCGGTCATTGATGTCAACCTGACCGGTGTATTCCTGTGTACCCGCGAGGTGGCGGCGAAGATGGTCGAGTTGAAGAACCAGGGCGCCATCATCAACATTTCGTCGATTTCACGCGCCGGCAACGTTGGCCAGACCAACTACTCCGCCGCCAAGGCCGGTGTCGCTGCAGCCACCGTGACCTGGGCCAGGGAACTGGCGCGCTACGGCATCCGCGTGGCGGGGATTGCACCGGGCTTTATCGAAACCGAGATGACCCTGGGCATGAAGCCCGAGGCGCTGGAGAAGATGACCTCAGGTATTCCCCTCAAGCGTATGGGTCAGCCTGAGGAGATTGCCCATTCGGCAGCGTATATCTTCGAAAATGACTATTACACCGGACGGATTCTGGAATTGGATGGTGGGTTGCGGTTGTAAGGCCGCTTCCACATTTACCAGGTCACGCCAAAGCCTGCGGTATAGCGAGTCTTGCTCAAGTCGCTGTCCGAACCGCCACTGATAATGTCGCGCTCAGCCTTGAGGTTAAGCGAAGCCCATTCGGTGACTCTGTAGCGCAGGCCCATTTCTGCATCGAGAGAGTAATCGGCAGGTCCTGCCAGGGGCTTGCCCAGTTCGCCGCTGGTGAAAAACTCGACCGTCTTGCCTACCAGGTAGCGGTTGTAGTCCCACTTCATGGCCAAGGAATAGAAGTTGTCCTTGCCGCCATCCTGGTATTCATAGTCGGTGCGGTTAAGCAGCGAGCCAAGAGAGAAGGCGCCCAGTTCGTCATCCCAGAACTGATAGCCGGGACCGGTACCGACGGTGCGCTGACGAGTGAGGTCTTCGACCTTGTCGCGTTTGTAGGTCAGGCGACCCTGCCAGAACCACTGGTCGGTGATAAAACGGTCCAGGGCGTACTCGGCGCTCCAGTTATCGGTGGTGACCACGTCATTCTGGAACACGCGGTTGTACTCGCCTTCGGCAATATGCCGCCATTTGCCATGGCGGGCTGTGGTCTTGAAGCCCACGTCATAGTCATCGGTGTCTTTTTCCGCGCGCTGGTAGTCCAGCGCCACATCGACGTTGCCTTTCCACACTAGATCTTCGATCACAGGCTTGGGCTTGATGATTTGCTGAATACTCGCCAACTCGACGGTTTTCGGCACCTCGCCATTGGCCAGGATGACCTTGCCATCGTCGGCCGCGTGTAGGGACTTGGCTTTCTCGCCGGTGTAGGCGTCCTGCTTGACCAGCAACTCCTGGTCGCTTTCCAGGGTTTTCACCTGTTTCCAGTCCACCGGGATGGCGCCGGCGTATTCGGTCTGGATCAGGAGCTTGCCACCGTCGAAAACCTTGATTTTGCCGGTCAGGCGATCACCATTTTTCAACCAGACGGTATCGGCGAGCAAGGGCGTGGAGGCGCTGAAAACAGCGAGGCAAAGCAGGGTTCTGGACAACATAAGCGGATGCTGGGCTCAAATTTGGCGAAAAAAGGGCAATATCGTGTTAGATAAAGTCTTAGCAAGGACAGACTCAGGTATCTGTATTGAGTTCAATTCTCAACGCCATCTTTACAGACGTTTCTTACAAAGAGACTGATAATTTCAACCGGATACGCCCAACGTGAACGAACCCGCCGAAACCCCGCAGAGATTCGCCGCATTGCGCTTTACCTAACCCTTGCACAGGTGCCCAAAGGTTGCGTGGTCAGTTACGGTGAGTTGGCGCACCTGGCCGGGCTGGGCCGTGCGGCGCGCTGGGTTGGCCGCACCCTCAGCCAACTGCCCGACGACACCAAGTTACCCTGGCACCGGGTCGTCGCTGCCGGCGGTCGGATAAGTCTCCCGGTGGGCAGCGCATCAGGAGACGAGCAACGTGTGCGATTACGCAGCGAAGGGGTCAGTATCCTGAACAATCGCGTTGATATTCAGCGTCATGGCTGGCGCCCGGTAGAGCACAGCGGTTAGAGTGCGCGCTTTGTTTCCGTAATTTGAGGCAGACTCCAGCCCATGCCCCGTAAAACCTGGCGCGCCGCGCTCGCCGCCTATGCCAGCCCCTCGACGTTAGTGCTGTTACTGCTCGGCTTTGCCGCCGGTCTGCCTTACATGTTGGTGTTCTCGACGCTCTCGGTCTGGTTGCGTGAGGCCGGTGTGGCCCGTGAAACCATCGGCTATGCGAGCCTGATCGGCCTGGCGTATGCCTTCAAGTGGGTCTGGTCGCCGCTGCTCGACCAATGGCGCCTGCCACTGCTGGGCAAACTCGGACGTCGTCGTTCCTGGTTGGTACTGTCCCAAGCGCTGGTGATCCTCGGATTAATCGGCATGGGTTTCTGCGACCCGCAGAAACACCTGTCCTGGCTGATAGCCATTGCCGTTATTGTCGCCTTCGCCTCGGCCACCCAGGACATCGCGGTGGATGCCTATCGCCTGGAAATCGCCGACGACAGCCGCCAAGCCGCGCTGGCCGCCTGCTATATGTCCGGTTACCGCATCGCCGCACTGCTAGCCACCGCCGGTGCGCTGTTTTTTGCCGAGGGCTTCGGCTCCACTGGCTTCAACTATAAGCATTCGGCTTGGACCGGCACCTATGTGCTATTCGGCATATTAATGGTCCCTGCCCTGCTGACCACGTTTTTTATACGCGAGCCGGACGTGCCATTGCGCACCCAGTTGCAGGCCGGGCGCTATAGTTTTGCCCACCAACTGATGTCTGTGTTCGTGTTGATCGTGTTGCTGGTGTCCGTGCCGGCCATGTTCACCCAGTTGTACAACACCGACTTCGCCAGCGTGCTGTTCGACGGCGTCAGCCTGCTTGACCTGCTGCTGGAGGACCGCGCATTTCTGCGGGCCATCCTCTATGTCTCCCTGACCGCACTGTGCCTCTCGGCGATGGGCCGCCGCGGCCTCGCGCCGGTGCTGACTCCGGTCAACGACTTTATCCTGCGTTATCGCTGGCAAGCCCTGCTGCTGCTGGGGCTGATTGCCACCTATCGCATGTCGGACACCGTGATGGGCGTGATGGCCAACGTGTTTTATATCGACCAAGGCTTTACCAAGGATCAGATTGCCAGCGTCAGCAAGATCTTCGGCCTGATCATGACCCTGCTGGGTGCTGGCATGGGCGGCCTGTTGATCGTGCGTTTCGGCATCCTGCCGATCCTGTTTATCGGCGGTATCACCTCAGCCGGCACTAACCTGTTGTTCCTGATGCTGGCGGACATGGGCGCCGATCTGCAGATGCTGATCTTCACCATTTCCCTGGATAACTTCAGCTCGGGCCTGGCGACGTCGGCGTTTGTGGCCTATCTGTCGAGCCTGACCAACCTGAAGTTCTCGGCGACGCAATATGCGCTGCTCAGCTCGATCATGTTGCTGCTGCCGCGATTGATCGGCGGTTACTCGGGGGTGATGGTGGAGAAGTTCGGCTATCACAACTTCTTCCTGATCACCTGCTTGCTGGGTGTGCCGACGCTGATCCTGATTGCCTTGCACTGGTTCCAGGAAAGCCGGCGAATTCGGTTGAACCCTCCAAAAGAAGAGTGACGCAACGCGGTCAATATGGGAACTGGCTTGCCTGCGATGGCATCACCGCGGGGTAACTGACACACCGCGCCGCCTGTATCGCAGGCAAGCCAGCTCTCACACAAGCCCGGCTCCAACAACCAGATGCCTGTACGTCGGCCGCAAGCGCCCGTACAATCCCAAGTCATTTCAAGTCCAAGCAACCGACAACGGCCTACCATGCGCACCAGTCAATATTTGCTCGCCACACAGAAAGAAACGCCTTCCGACGCGGTCGTGATCAGCCACCAGCTGATGCTGCGCGCCGGCATGATCCGCAAACTGGCCTCGGGCCTGTACACCTGGCTGCCCATGGGCTTGAAGGTGATGCGCAAGGTCGAAGCGATCGTTCGTGAAGAAATGAACGCCGCCGGCTCTCTAGAAGTGTTGATGCCGAGCACCCAACCGGCTGAGCTGTGGCAGGAATCCGGGCGTTGGGAAGAGTACGGCCCTGAATTGCTGCGCTTCAAGGACCGTCATGGCCGCGATTTCTGCGCCGGCCCGACCCATGAAGAAGTGATCACCGACCTGATGCGCAACGAGTTGAGCAGCTACAAACAGCTGCCCCTCAACCTGTACCAGATCCAGACCAAATTCCGTGACGAAATCCGCCCGCGCTTCGGTTTGATGCGCGGCCGTGAATTCATCATGAAGGACGCCTATTCGTTCCACGCTGACCTGCCATCCCTGCAGGTCACCTATGACCGCATGCACCAGGCCTACTGCAACGTATTCACTCGCCTGGGCCTGAAATTCCGCCCGGTTGAAGCGGACAACGGCTCCATCGGCGGCGCTGGCTCCCACGAATTCCACGTACTGGCCGATTCCGGCGAAGACGATATCGCCTTCAGCAACGGTTCCGACTACGCGGCGAACATCGAGAAAGCCGAAGCCGTGCCACGGGAAACCTCCCGTCCTGCGCCAAGCGAAGAGCTGCGCCTGGTGGATACTCCCGAGACCAAAACCATCGCGGCCCTGGTGGAAAAATTCAATCTGCCGATTGAAAAGACCATCAAGACCCTGATCGTGCATGCCGAAGAAGAAGGCAAGCTGATCGCCCTGGTGATTCGTGGTGACCACGAACTCAACGAAATCAAAGCCTCCCAGCAGCCAGGCGTTGCCAGCCCGCTGGTCATGGCCAGCGATGCCGAACTGCGTGACGCCATTGGCGCCGGCGCCGGCTCCCTGGGCCCGCTGAACCTGCCGCTGCCAATCATCATCGACCGTTCGGTTGAGCTGATGAGCGACTTCGGTATCGGCGCGAACATCGATGACAAGCACTACTTTGGCGTCAACTGGGAGCGTGACCTGCCGGTTCCGACCGTGGCCGACCTGCGCAACGTGGTGGCCGGCGACCCGAGCCCGGATGGCAAGGGCACCCTGGAAATCAAGCGTGGCATCGAAGTCGGACACATCTTCCAGCTGGGCAACAAGTACAGCAAGGCGATGAAGTGCGAAGTGCTGGGTGAAAACGGCAAGCCTATCACCCTGGAAATGGGCTGCTACGGCATCGGCGTTTCCCGCGTGGTTGCCGCCGCCATCGAGCAGAACAACGACGAAAAAGGCATCATCTGGAGCGACGCCCTGGCACCGTTCCAGATCGCCCTGGTACCGCTGCGCTACGAAACCGAGCAAGTACGCGAAGCCACCGACAAACTGTATGCCGAACTGACGGCCGCCGGTTTTGAAGTGCTGCTGGATGATCGCGACAAGAAAACCAGCCCAGGTATCAAGTTCGCCGACATGGAACTGATTGGTATCCCGCACCGGATCGTGGTCAGTGACCGTGGTCTGGCCGATGGCAATCTGGAATACAAGAGCCGGACCGAAGCCCAAGCCCAGCCGTTGCCAGTGGCTGACGTACTGTCTTTCCTTCAGGCGCGTATTCGTCGCTGAAAACCAGATCAAGAGAAGTCATGCTCAAGCGAAACACCTTAGCCCTCGGGGGCGCCACTTTATGTGGCGCCCTACTGGTCAGCGGCTGCGCCAATCAAATGTCGCAACGCAGCGAGCACGAGGAACGCATCGAGCGCAAATTGCTCGACCATAGCCTACAGATCGATGTTGGCGAGCCCAAGGTGCTTGAGCTGCCGCAACGTCGGGTGCGCATTCATGAACAGAGGACCTTCGAGGTCACTGAATTTGAAGTCACCCGTCATTATGATCGCTACACGCCGTACCAGCCTTGGCGGGAACTCTATGAGATCCCCCTTGGCGCGGTGGCGGTGGTGGCAGGCGTCGGCGCCAATGTGGTCAATGTCTTCGCCCTAGGCAACCTGCCGGACAGCGTGACCCGCGACTGGATCAGCTATGGAGTGGCCGGGCTCAACCCGTTCATGAACGTACAGTCCCACGGCCGCGCGCAACAGAACCTGGCGGGCATTAATGAAATCCAGCGCGACAGGCGCCTGGAATACACCAGCCTGCCGTGGAGCGAACGCCCGGTCCAGGTGAAAGCCGGCAAGCAAACCTTTGATCTGACCACCGACCGCAACGGCGTACTGCGCCTGAACCTGTTGGATAGCCCGTTTGCCGAGCAGGACCTGAACCACGTCAGCACGTTGCAGATCAGCATTGAAGATGCCCAGGATGACGTGCATTCGGACTCATCGCTGGCCATCAGCAGCACCTTGCGGGGAAAACTGCTCGAAGCCCATGGTTTGATCTACGACGACCTAGAAGATGACGAAGTCAGCCAATGGGTACACCGAGTCAAGCGCTTGTCGGAGCTTGGCCTGGAAGAAGAAGCCAGCGAACTGGAACAAAGCCTGATCGAACTGACCCGCAATGATCCTCAATTGCAGCAGGAATTCCTCAAGGCCTTGACCCAGGATGGCGGACGGTTGGTGGCGGACCCTGGGGCGAACTGACATTGTTTTTCTGTAGGAGCGAGCAAGCTCGCTCCTACCACGGCAATTCCAACTGCTCATTCCCATTGTTCAAATCCAGCAAGCGCACACCAATTCCCAGCAACCGCACCGGTTTCCCACCGCGCTTGAACGCCTGGGCCAGCAACTGCTGATAACTCTCAAGATCCCGCCCTGCCCCTGCCTGTTCCAAAGTAGTCTGAGTGAAGTCATGGAATTTCACTTTGACGAAAGGTTTGCCCGGTCGATAGCTACTGTCGATACGAGCCATGCGCCCAGCCAGGGTGTCGATCAACTCGGGGAGTTTTTCCAGGCAACTGGACAGGTCCGGCAAATCGACGTCGTAGGTGTTTTCCACACTGATTGATTGCCGACGACTGTCGTTCTGCACAATGCGCTCATCAATCCCACGGGCCAGGCTCCACAGCCGCTCGCCGAAACTGCCAAATTCGCGCACCAGCGCCAGCTTGTTCCAGTCCCGCAGTTGCAGACAGTCTTCAATCCCCAGCCGCGCCAGCTTGTCCGCCGTGACCTTGCCCACGCCATGCAGCTTATTAACCGGCAACACAGAAACAAAATCCTCGACTTGATCCGGCGTTATCACAAACAACCCATTGGGCTTTTTCCAGTCGCTGGCGATTTTGGCGAGGAATTTGTTCGGTGCCACACCAGCAGAGACGGTGATATGCAGTTGATTGGAGACCCGGCGCCGGATGTCCTGGGCGATGCGCGTGGCACTGCCGCCAAAGAGCGGGCTGTCGGAGACATCCAGGTAGGCCTCATCCAGCGACAGTGGCTCAATCAGGTCGGTGTAATCACGAAAGATCGTCTGGATTTCCTTCGACGCTTCTTTATAGGCATCCATGCGCGGCTTGACGATGGTCAGGTCCGGGCAGAGCTTCAGCGCGTGGCGGGACGACATAGCCGAGCGCACACCGTAGGCCCGCGCCTCATAGTTGCAGGTAGCGATCACGCCGCGGCGGTCCGCCGAACCGCCGACGGCCAGCGGCTTTTGCGCCAGGGTCGGGTCGTCACGCATCTCGATGGCGGCGTAGAAACAGTCACAGTCGACGTGGATGATTTTGCGCTGCGTCATATATAAGGAGGGAATGGTCAACGGATCGCCAGTATCTCACTCACACCTGTATATAGCACCAGTACTGTGAATCTTCTGACTAGCCGGCAGGAAAAAAGCCTCATGCATTTATTTTCTCAATCGAAACAGACACCCCAATAGAGCTAAAAGCCTCGGCCATACTGGGCCAGAGCCCTTTCATGTGTTGCCTTGGAGAGCTAAGCGATTGAACCACAAGCGCTTTTCTTTGAATTAGCGGTTGACACACCTGCGTATCGCTGTAGAATGCCGACACACAGACGCGGGATGGAGCAGTCTGGTAGCTCGTCGGGCTCATAACCCGAAGGTCGTCGGTTCAAATCCGGCTCC